>CAXTEW010000005.1:0-28942 GCA_964243175.1 uncultured Acidobacteriaceae bacterium | reverse complement strand
ATCCAGGCCCGACTGATCCAGCCGACTGACCCAGGCCCGAACCAGCGGCTACCCTGGTGTCGCGGAGAGAGCCCTGGCAGCGATGGTTCGCAGCTGCGGCAGAATATCGCCGAGGTGCACAGTGCCGGCGCCACGTGTCCCCAGCGCGTAGTACAGCTTTTCGTAGAGCGCGAAGAGCTGGTTATACGTTGCGTGCGCCTCGGGATTGGGCTCGTAGACGCGAAAGGCGAGGCAGAGCTTTTCCTGGGCTTCCGCAATCGTGCCAAAAGCATGCGCAGCCAGCAGCGCGAAGATGCCTGATCCGAGACTGGTGGGAACGCCGTCCGGAACCAGGACCGGTTTGCCCAGCACATCGGCGTACACCTGGTTCAGCACGGAGTTGTGCTGCGGGATGCCGCCGGCATGGATGACGCGATGGACAGGCACGCCGTACTCGGCCATCCGCCCGAGCACGATGCGGGTGTGGAAGGCTGTTCCTTCGATGGCGGCGAATAGTTCATCCTGCGCCGTATGAACGAGGTTCCAGCCAAGGGTTACGCCGCCCAGTTCCGCGTTGACGAGAACCGTGCGGTCGCCATTGTCCCAGCTCAGGCGCAGCAAGCCGGTCTGCCCCGCTCGATACCTCTCAAGGCCCTGGGACAAGGCCTTGACACCTGTGCCGGCACGACGCGCGATCGCCTCGAAGATATCGCCCGTGGCAGACAGTCCCGCTTCAACGCCGGTGAAGGCAGGGTGAACACTGCCCGGAACGATCCCGCACACCCCGGGCACCAGGGTGGTTTTCTGTTCCATGGCGATGATGCACGTGGAGGTCCCGATCACGTTGACGACATCGCCCTCGCGGCAGCCGGCGCCAATCGCATCCCAGTGGGCATCGAACGCACCGACCGGGATGGGAATCCCGGCGCGCAGACCCAGCTTCTCTGCCCAGAAGGGTGAGAGATGCCCGGCGAGGCGATCCGACGTCTCGTAGGAGCCGGCGAACTTTTCTCGTATGCCATCGAATAAGGGATCGAGCTTGGAAAAGAAGGATTGCGGCGGCAGCCCTCCCCAGCGTGGGTTCCACAGCCACTTGTGTCCCATAGCACAGACGCTTCGCTTGACTGCGCCCGGCTCCGTGATGCCGGCCAGTGTCGCCGCGACCATGTCGCAATGCTCAAAGGCTGTCGCCAGCTCGTGCTTGCGCCCCGGGTTCTGCCGGAGCCAGTGCAGCAGCTTGGCAAAGCCCCACTCATGCGAGTACACGCCCCCGCACCACTCGATCGCTTCGAGCTTTTCCGCATGGGCAAGCGCCGTAATCTGCTGCGCTTCAAGCTTCGCACGATGGTCGCACCACAGGTAGTAGTCCCCCAGCGGCTGCATGTCGTGCCCGACCATGACGACGCTTGATCCGGTTGTGTCGAGTGCAATCGCCGCCACCTCGTCGCCCGGGACGCCTGTCTCGGCCAGCACCTTGCGCGTGGCTGTCGCAAGCGCGGCCATCTGGTCATCGTGGGATTGTGTCGCGAAGTCTGGATCTTCTCGCCTGCGGTGGAGGGGATATTCCGCAGCCGCGGTCCCCAGGCGACCCTGCGCGCTGCCAAGCAGCGTCACGCGGACACTTAACGTCCCGAAGTCGACACCGGCGACGATTATATTCTGCATAAGTCGGCCCTGACCATCAGCGGGTGGCGATCCTTACTCCTGCTCTATGTCGTGATGATGCATCTGCCAGCCCAGATAGCGAGTCGCCGCTTCGTACACAGGCGCGGCCACGCTCGAGAAATTGGCGGCGACGTGATGCTCGTACGCCTGTTCGCAGATATACCGCAGCAGCTTCTGCATCTTCGGTATTTTCACAACGCCCGCGCCGCCGAAGGTCTCCAGGGAATCGTTGGTGAACTCACCTTCGCCCACGTAGCCGCGGATCCGTCCGCCCAGATCATCTGTCGAGAAGCGCAGATAGGTCATGGCCCCGGCTTTCACTCGACCGACACAGGTGCCAAACGTATTTTCCTTGCCCACCGTTCCGGCGATGATTGCCTGGAAGTCCATGATCACTGATTCGAAAAAGTGCTTCGGCAGGTTGGAGCAGTGGAAGCAGACCGCCTTATCGTCGTCGTCCCCGTAGTTATTGTTCCAGTCGAGCAGAGCGCTCGGTGTTTCACTCGCCAGCGCCAGGCCGTACATGCTTAGCACGCCCGCTACATCGGTTTCGCACGCAGAGGAAAACAGGTTCTCACTCATCATGCTCATCACTGTGCAGGGCACTACACCAAAGAATTCCTCCATCGCGGTCCAGCACTGGATTGCCGAAATGGTGCAGTAGGTCTCGGTCATCCAGCCATCGATCACGGCGCCGAGCTTCGCCATTTTCATCAGGGCTTCTGCCGGAATGTCGTTGGTTGAGACGTAGGACCGGATAGCCGAAAGTTTGTTCTGTGCGGCATCGTCTGTATCTTTCATGCGGTGGATGCGGCCGATGATCTCCGATAAGTCGAGCGTCTCGACAGAGATGCCGTGATGCTCGAGTATTTTCTCCGAGTAGCGCACCGTGTTGAACGCGGCCGGGCGCGCACCGATGGCGCCGATGCGCAGATTGCGGAAGCCGTTGACGACGCGGCACGTCGCCGCGAACGCAGCCAGGTCGCTGGCGAATAACTCTGACTGCGGCGCAACCGTGTGCTTCCTGGTCAGCGAATAAGCGATGTTGTACTGTGCCAGGTTGTTGCAGGCCGACATTTTGCCGCAGAAGGAATCGCGACGATGCGAAATCTTCATCGTCTCCGCGCGATCGGGCGTCGCCTGCACCAGCACGGGGACCTTGAGCCCGGACAGACGAATGGCATCGACGATGGCGCGCTCTTCCCCAAAGTTCGGCAGCGTCACGATGATTCCGTCGATCTCGCCTGCGTGCTGTTTGAACAACTGGGCGCAGTGGCGGGCATCGTCAGGAGTCTGCACCGCGCCGTGCTGCGTCTGCTCCGGCGACAGCACCACCGAGTTGTAGCCCAGCCGGGAAAGAACAGCGATCATGTCGTCGCGGCCTTCCTTGGCCAGGTGGTGCGGAAAGAATCCGCGCGAACCAACGATCACTCCAAAGGTAAGCTGCTTTTTCATTCAATCCTCGATGCGGCCTGCCAGGCAGGGTAAGTGGATGCATTGTAGGAGTCGTGCGGCCTGTGCGTCTTCGCTTCGGGCCAGGGTGTCATGAAGGAAGCACGCTGCGGACGTGTGATCGCTCGGCTGCCACGGGCTTCCTACCTACCTTGCCCGCGGTACCGCCGCCTTCATCCGCTTCTTCCAACAAGAGATGCCAGCTGCTCCTCTGGCTCGCGGATTTCATCGCTGGCCGGCGACTCGGCCGCGAGTGGCGGGTAGCAGAGCCGGGAAAGATGGCGCCACCATCCTTCGCCAGGCGGTACGCCTGCTTGCGCTGACCCAGTCTGCGCGAGCTGTCTGACAAAGCTGGCCAGCCGGGTCGAATGCAGTTCGCCGTCGCGGAGGCAAAAGGCGCCAGCTTCATAAAGGCCCAGGTCTTCAGTACAGAGGTTGCTCCAGTTCCATGAGCCCAGCAGGGCCCACACGGTCACCGCGCGCACGTCTACACCCTCGACGCGTGCCTGCTGTGCCTCCCGCCAGATCTCTGCGAGCCATCGCAGCTGGTTTTCCTCGTCGCTGCCCAGGTGTGCCTCGGTGACTGCGACCGGCAGCCTGTACCGATCCCATGCTTCCCGCAGGATGGCCCCGATCCCCAAGATGCCTTCCGCACGAACCCTGACCGCTTCGATATCGACCAGTGGTTCATCGCCGGCATCCCCGCCTGGCAGGTTGGATGGGTAGAGCTCGAACCGGTGATCGAGGAACCGGTCACTGGTCACGTAGTAATTGAGTCCCAGGATCGATGGCTCGCACGGACGTTCGGCAAACCAGGAGATCTCGGCCTCGCCCAAGCCATTTTGCAAGAGAAACTGGTAGAGGGGGTGTCCTGGCACCACGACGCCGCAGAGCAGATCGGTTCCCAGCCAACGCCGGTGCTCACGCTCCACGCGAAAGCGTTCGAGTTCGGGCGTCGCAAAGGTCGCCCCGGCATCTTCTGTGTGGATGAGGCGAGCGGCGGGCTGGACCGAGCGAATGGCCGCCATCGACAGCGCGATCCCCTTGACCTGCTGATACAGGGCGCGAACATAGCTCGCCATGTTGCGGTGATGCGGAAACCAGTGTCCATAGAGGCAGGCAAAGCGGGCCGTGGTTTGCGGTTCATTGACCGGCGTGTAGTCAAGTATCCAGGGATAGCGCTGCGCCACCTGGAGCGCGTAGGCTGCCAGCTTGTCCGGGAAATGCGGATCCAGCAGGCTCGTGTGAGGAGGGCCGCTTCCGTGGTGAAGCAGCCCTGCGATCGGACGGAGGCGGAGCTGATGCATGCCGGCCAGGGTCGCATCGAAGGAAGCCCAGGACCCCGTCGCTTCGTGGTGTTCCCACTGCAGCCCCAGCCGTAGTGTGCCGATGCCGAGCGACGCCAGGCGCTCCAGATCCTGCACCCCCCGCCGCCGGTGTCCTGCCCAGGCGTACTGGTCGAAGTAGCTGTCATCCACGCGGTTGATGGTGCATTCCATTCCGCCCCAGAGTTCGGGGTGCCCCTGCCGTAGGTCCACGTGCGTCGACTCCCTGACCAGTAAGTTCGATCACTGCTTCGGTAGTAGCCCCCGAAAGCAGCCCTGCCTCCTTCTTCGATGCGACCCGCCGCTCCTCCTGAGGCTGTCCGGGATGACTTCAAGCCGTCAGAGCCCGAAAAAGAACAAATCGAGCGACTCTCATCCTCGCTGCATGGAGATCTGTCTCGTCGTGAGACAGTACGGCGGCCGCGTGCCAGCGGTGCCGTCGTTGTAAACGCATGAGAAAAGCACAGCTTGTGTGGCACTTATCTACGAGGAGTGAGTAAGTTCCGGAAGTAATAAGTACCTGTTGCTGCGCAGATACGGGAAAGATGAGAGGCACGTTAGTACCGTGCTGTCCTATTAGCCCTTGGCACTGGGAATCGCTCCGGTATGCTCGGTCGCAGGAATCCAAAACATATGCCAAGCAATGGAACGCTCCCTTTTGATCGTGGGCAGCCTTTGCCCTCGCTTGTTCCCCAGCGCGTAGCCGGACCGGAACCATCTGTTGATAAGGAGGGAGTTGCCGGCAGCCGGCCGTTCGCCGCGCCTGCACCGCGCATCCTTGTGGTTGAGGATGATGTGCCGCTGGCGCGTCTGCTGGGCACCTGGCTCACGACCGAAGGCTTTGAAACAGAGCAGGCCCATGACGGACTGGAAGCACTCGCCAAGCTGGCTGTCTTCTCGTACACGCTGGTCCTTCTGGACCTGAATCTACCCGGGATGGATGGTTCTACGCTGCTGGGCAAGGTGCACCTGGAGCATCCCGACATATCGGTGC
This sequence comes from uncultured Acidobacteriaceae bacterium, assembly GCA_964243175.1. GTDB lineage: Bacteria > Acidobacteriota > Terriglobia > Terriglobales > Acidobacteriaceae > EB88. The sequence continues at coordinate 23,527 of CAXTEW010000005.1, read as the reverse complement.
TGGTGCTGACAGGGCGCAACCGCCCGGAGGACATGGTGCTCACGCTCAACCAGGGCGCGGATGATTGCCTGGTGAAGCCGTTCTCGCTGGTGGAGCTACTCGCCCGCATACGCGCCCTGCTGCGCCGCCGTGCCAGTGTTCCGGTGGAAGCCGCCCACCTCCAGCAACCAGCGCTGCTGCTCAATCGCGAAGAGTACCGCGTCGAGCGCGATGGCCGGAAGATCGACCTCACTCCACGGGAGTTTGCCCTGCTGGAATTCCTGATGGAGCACTCCCCGCGTCCTGTCTCCCGCGCCACCCTGATGGAGCAGGTCTGGCGGGTTCCCTTTGACCCCACGACGAACATCGTGGATGTGTACATGAAGTATCTCCGCGACAAGATCGACTGCACGGGCGAGGCGAAACTGATACGGACTGTGCGTGGCGTCGGATACGCGCTTGCCTGTGCGTAGCACCTGCATTACGCCGCGCCAGTCCGCAGCCGCGGGCATGTTCCTGCGCCCCGGTCCTGCGCCCTGCACCGGCGCGCGCCGAGTGTCCCGATGACGGAATCAGCCTGGGGGCCGGAGTTCCCCCGGGTACGAGCGGAGGATCAGCAGGCTGTTCACCTGCTGCTTGTGAGCCCGGACCCACGGCTTCGTCTGCAGCTTCGCGAGAAGATACGAGCACCCCGCTGGATTCTGTGTGAGGCCAGCAGCGGTGCCGAAGCCCTGGAGCGGCTGGCTGAGGGTGATACCTCCGTCCTGCTGCTCGATCCCATGCTCCCGGACATTGTGCCAAACGAGTTCACGGCCATGGTGCTGCAGCGTTTCCCGCTGATCGAGATACTGAGCCTCAATGCGCAGACGGGGCATCTGCTGCTGGCCAACGCCTCGCCGACACCACTCGCCATCCAGCTGACAGACCTGATGTATCGCGGGAGCAGCGGGTACGTCGGGCTGCCCCAGCCGCCCAGCCGCGCTGCCCCGCAACCCGGGGACCAGCGAAGCGGCCTGCGGGGCATGGTCGGTACCTCCGCGCCGATGCAGCGGGTCTACCGCCTGACCGAGATGGTCGCGCGCTCGGAAACGACGGTGCTCATCACCGGGGAAAGTGGTACCGGCAAGGATCTTGTGGCGCAGGCTATCCACATGATCAGCCCGCGCGCCAAGCACCCGTTTGCCGTGGTGAACTGTGCCGCGATCCCGGAGGCCCTGCTGGAGGCCGAGCTGTTCGGCTACGCCAAGGGCGCGTTTACCGGTGCCATGCAGTCAAGAATCGGCCGTATCCACGCAGCCCACGGCGGCACCCTGTTCCTGGACGAGATCGGGGACATGCCGCTATCACTGCAAAGCAAGATCCTGCGCTTCCTGGAGCAGGGCGAAGTGCAGCGACTGGGTGGCAACGACAACCTGAAGGTCGATGTGCGCGTCGTCGCCGCAACCAATGGAGACCTGAAGCAACTTTCCCAGCAGAAACTCTTTCGGGAAGATCTCTACTATCGCCTGGCTGTTTTCCCGGTCCACCTGCCCCCGCTGCGTGAGCGCGAAGGCGACCTGGTGGGGCTGATCGAAGCCTTTGCCGCGAAGTTCTGCCCCGGCGTCAGCATCGCGCAGGAGGTCTTCACGCTGCTCGCAACCCATGACTGGCCAGGCAATGTGCGCGAACTGCGCAACATCATGGAGCGTGCCGCCATTCTGCTGGATGGGGAACGGAGGATGCTGGCGAGACATATCCTGCTCTAAATTCCTCGGCCGCCACGAACTCGTGCCGACGCCTTTACTCTCGCTGCTCGTGAATCACCATAGACAGTCGATGCCCTGGGGAAGTAAACAAGCGTGCAAGTGCCGGGGCGGGAGGAGTCGACGATGAAAACAACACGCCGGGAACTGCTGGGCAGCCTCGCGACCGCAGGCGTGTGCAGCCTGCTGCCAGCCGGCGGCGAGGCGCGTGCGAGCGGGCCTGCCGGCGCTGCCGCTTTTCCTTTCCGGCTGGCCGTGATCAACGACGAAATCACGGCGGACTTCGAACACGCCTGCCAGGTCGCGGCCAACGACTTCGGTCTGCACTGGATAGAGCTGCGTGCGATGTGGAACAAGAACGTGACGGAGCTGAGCGACCGCGAGGTGAGCGACGCTGTCCGGATCCTGGCGGCGCACAAGCTGCGCGTGACAGATATCGCCAGCCCGTTATTCAAGACGGACTGGCCTGGCGCGCCGCGTTCCCGGCAGAGTGAGAAACGCGACCAGTTTTCCGCCGACTATGATGCCGGCGCCCAGGACAAGCTGCTCGAGCGCTGCATTTCCCTTGCCGGGGCATTCGGGACCAACCGCATCCGCTGTTTCGACTACTGGCGCCTGGACGACCCGAAGCCATTCCGCGCCGCCATCAACACCAGGTTGCGCGAAGCTGCCGCACGCTGCGCCAGGAACAACATCGTCCTGCTGCTGGAAAATGAAATGTCGTGCAACACCGCGACGGGTGCCGAAGCAGCCGCCGTGCTGGCAGAGGTCGGCAACGAGAACTTCATGCTGAACTGGGATCCGGGGAACGCGGCAACTCTGGAAACTCGCCCCTATCCCGACGGCTATGCGCTGCTGCCCAAGCACCGCATTGGGCACTGCCACTGCAAGGACGTGGTGCGCAAGCCTGGCGGGGGCTACGAGTGGGCCCCTGTCGGTGGCGGCGTTGTGGACTGGGCAGGGCAGCTGCAGGCCTTGAAACGGGATGGTTACGGGTATGGATTGAGCCTCGAAACACACTGGCGCGGCGCCGGCACGCCGGAAGCCTCGACACGCGTGAGTATGGATGGCCTGAAGCAGGTGTTGCGCCAGGCCGGAATGGCGTACAGCTAACCCGAGAGGCGAGCCAGGGTAGCGGACCGGCCGCCGTTGCGAAGGAGCAGGATGACAACTCGACGGGAATTTATACAGGGCGCAGCCGCTGGAGTGGTGGTCGCCTCTACGGCAAAAAGCTACGGCCAGATCCTGGGCGCGAACGATCGCCTGCACTTTGCGGTGATGGGCCTCAACGGACGCGGCTACGCCCACCTGTCCGCGCTGAAAGCGAACCGGGACGCGGCGCGCATTGCCTATGTCTGCGATGTCGATACGGCCACGCTCAAGAAGTTCGCCGCCAGCGCGCAGGGGGAGATGGGGGAGGCGCCGCAAGCGGAACAGGATTTCCGCAGGGTTCTGGCGCAAAAGGATGTCGATGCCGTGACCATCGCGACGCCTGATCATTGGCATACCCCGATGGCGATTCTCGCGCTCCAGGCTGGAAAGCATGTGTATGTCGAGAAGCCATGCAGCCATAACCCTGCGGAAGGCGCGATGTTGATGGAAGCCCAGCGGCGCTACGGGAAGCTGGTGCAAATGGGTACCCAGCAACGTTCGTCACCACACACGATCGAGATTGTGGACCGGATCCACGGAGGCGCGATCGGACGCCCGTACCTGGCCAAGGCCTGGTACAGCAATGTGCGCAAGACGATTGGCGTCGGCAAGGAAGCCCCTATTCCGCCGCAGCTGGATTGGGACCTGTGGCAGGGGCCGGTACCACGCAGGCCGTACACGGATAATGTGCAGCCCTATAACTGGCACTGGTTCCGAACCTATGGTACCGGGGAAGCGCTCAATAACGGGACCCACGAAGTGGATGTATGTCGGTGGGCGATGGGGGTTGACTACCCGAAGCGAGTAACTGCCTCGGGGGGCCGCTACCAGTTCCAGGATGACTGGCAGTTCTATGACACGCTTGTTACCACTTTCACTTATGAGGACAAGGCTATCTCTTGGGAAGGCAAGAGCTGCCAGGGAATGAGGTACTACAATCGCGACCGAGGCTCGACCATCATGGGGACCACGGGCACTGTGCTCGTCGATCGCGACGGATACGAGATCTACGATTTAAAGGGGAACAAGGCCAGCGAGTTCAAGACGGGGAAGCAAACGGCCTCATCCGACCTGATGGGTCGCGACTCGATGACAGATGCACACTTTGCGAACTTTATCGCCGCCATACGCAAAGGAACCGCGCTGAACTCACCTATTGCGTCAGGCAACGTAGCAGTCACCATGCTGCAGTTGTCGAACATAGCCTGGGAGGTGAACCGCGAGCTGCTGCTTGAGGCGAAGGATGGCAAGATTCAGAACGATGCGGAAGCCATGAAGATGTGGGGCCGCGATTACGAGAAAGGCTGGGCGCCGCGGCTTACCTGAGAACAGTGCGCGTTGCAAGAAGGCTCCTGCTCGCGTTCTGACATACATTGCCCCAACCCCGGCACGGGGTGAAAGCGGCTCCGGTCGTTGGGTGTTCACGGACTATCTACGAATAAAGCGAGGCGACAGCAGATGAACAATGCAATTTCGCGACGGAGCTTTGTTCAAGCCGGCACTGCTGCCGCACTCGCAGCAGGCCTGGCTGCGGGCCGATCGGCAGCGGCCGCGCGGCAGTCGCCGGCGAAGCCTGCTTCCATACGGCTGGGGCTGGCGAGTTACACCTTTCGCACCTTTTCCCGGGCGCAGATGATTGCTTTTATGAAGCAGTGGAATGTGTCTGCCCTCAATGCCAAGGACGTGAAGGACCACCTGCCCATGGACCCTGGCGACGAAGCGCGGGCAGTCGCCGACTACCTGGCAGCCAACATCCGGCTGCATGCGGCCGGCGCCATTTACTTCGTCGGGAGCGCGGACGAAGATATTCGCGCCAAGTTTGAATATTGCAAGCGGGCAGGCGTCGCCGTGATCGTCGCGGGCGACCCGGCTCCAGCGGCCCTGCCGCAGATCGAGAAGTTTGCCAGGGAGTATGACATGCGTGTGGCGATCCATAATCACGGCCCCGAGGACACGGTGTGGCACTCGCCACTCGATGTACTCCGGGTGGTGAAGACGATGGACGCACGTATGGGCTGCTGTATCGATGTGGGTCACACGGTGCGCGCCGGAACGGATGTTGTGGAAGCGGTCCACACGGTGGGGCCACGCTTATTCAACGTCCACATGAAAGACCTGACGAGCTTCAACAGCAAGGAAAGCCAGGTAGCGGTCGGCGAAGGGATCATGCCGGTCGCGGGCATATTCCATGCCCTGACTGCAACGGGCTACCAGGGGTTTGTTGACCTGGAGTATGAGATTCACCCCGAGGATCCTGTGCCTGGCGTGATCAGCAGCCTGGCCTACATGCGTGGGGTGCTGGCTGGTATGGATGGTTAACTAAGTCTCCCGCATGTACCGGCTCGTCGCGCTCTGTCCCACTTACAACCAGGTACATCTTCATGAATGCATCTTCATGAATGCATCTTTATGGATGCCCCCTTCATGGTGCGATTTGGAGTACGCACGCAAGTATAGCTGTCAGCCTTGTCGCTGAAATAAGTGCACCAGAGTGCAGTCTGTCGGGCACGAACCCTTGTACACTCCAATCCATGTCGCTGATCAAGGTACTCGTTATCGATGACCGAGAAGCACATGCATCCGGCCTGGCTGAGCTACTTCAGTTATCAGGTTTTGACGCGAGCTACGTCACAAGCGGTTTTCGAGGCCTCGAGTATCTTGTCGACGATCCCGTGGATGCAGTTCTGCTGGATATCCAGCTGCCCGACCTTGACGGATACGAGGTCTGCCGCAGACTTCGGTCAGATGCGCGTACTTCGAACGTCGCAGTTATCTTCCACTCTGCGGCAGAACCGGCTGGTACCGGTCATGATGGTGACGCATTTCTTACATACCCCGTAGAAACAAGCCATATCGGCAATGTCATACGGGGCTGCGTCGCGCGTAGAAGCCACCCGCGCAGCGTACTTCCGGTCTTCGATAGGTGAGCCAGCGATTACAGGAAGCATGAGCGCTACCCCGGTGTCACGGCGCGTGAAGCCTGATGTAACGCTACTTATCGAGCATCTTCTCAAGATTTGGCAGCACTGTATCCGCGACCTTTTCGTAGCCTGCAGCATTGGGATGGATATAGTCCGGACTCATCATGCCTGGAACGCCATAGACTCCCTGGAGCAGGAAGGGGATAAGTGGAAGGTTATATTTTTTCGCCAGCGCGGGATAGAGCACATAGAAAGATTTCAACGACTCGGCTTCCAGCTGCGGCGGCAGGTTTGGTCCGAGCATCGGGGTCAGGTCCATGCCGGCGAGCAGGATGCGGATGTGCGCGCGCTGCATGCTGTCGATCATGCTGGTGAGATTTTCGCTTGTTTCGGACACGGGGCGATTGAAAAGCGCATCGTTGATGCCAAGCTCGAGGATCACGACAGACGGGTGCGCGCCAAGAACCTTCTGGAAGCGCGCGAGTGCCTCCTTTGTGGTGTCGCCCGGGACACCCTGGTTGATGATGGTGGCATGGTACCCGGCGCGGGCGAGATCCCGGCGCAGGAAGTCAGGGTAGGCACTGCCGGAAGGCGCCCCCTCGCCCGCGGTGAGGCTATCGCCGAAGCAGACCACTGTCTGCGCCCGCAGGGCAGCGGAGGTGCAAAGAAGCAACAGCATTGCAGCAAAGCGAAGCATTCGATTCTCCCGGGTGCCAGCAGGACCAGGGCCGCCTGGCCCCCCTGGTACGGTGCATGCGCACATGGGATGCACGGAGGAGTGCGGGGGCGTCGCCGGGTTCTCACGGCTCTCTCATTCCGAGCCGCTTTCTGGCCAAGATGCTATGAGAAGGGCCCCTTACGTGCACTTTGTCTTTCGCAAGCCAAAGACGGCAGGGAGGCAAGTCCGTAGGCAGGACCGTTGCTGTCGGCAGGTAGAAGGTATGGTCTCTGGCAACGACATTGTGCATAGCCCGAAGGGGGTAGGCGCAGGGAATCTTTACCGGCGCTCCCGGTGCGGCTGAAATTTCCAACGAAACGACCGATAGAAGCCATAGAACTCGGGTCCGGAGAGAACTAGATGCGGAAATGGCAGGGAAGCGCGCTGGCTGGGTTCCTCGTCGCAGGTCTGGCGCTGCTGCTCGGGCTGGTGCTCGAGGGAGGGCGCGTCAGCCAGGTGCTGCAGCCTACAGCGGCAATCATCGTGCTCGGCGGAACCTTTGGCGCTGTGCTGGTGCAGTTCCCGATGCGTTCGGTGCGCCAGGCCTTTGCTGGTCTGCTGGAGGTCGTCCGGCCTGCGGAAGCACAGGGGAAGAGCCGCATGGACCACATCCTGCGCCTGGCCATGCATGCCAGGCGTCACGGCCTTGTGTCGCTCGACCCGGAGCTGAAGCTAATCGAGGATCCGTTCTTCACCAAGGCGCTGATGCTCGCAATCGACGGCATACCTTCACGAGAGCTGCGCGACATCATGGAGCTGGAACTCGCCAGGGCGGAAGAGGAAGCGGAGAGGGGTTCCCGGGTGTGGGAAGCGGCAGGCGGCTTCGCCCCTACGATCGGTATCCTCGGCGCCGTGCTGGGCCTGATCCAGGTCATGCAGCGGCTGGATGACATCAGCCTGGTTGGACGTGGAATCGCGGTTGCCTTTGTGGCTACCCTGTACGGGGTCGGATTGGCCAACCTGGTCTTTCTTCCGCTCGCAGGCAATCTGCGGCTCCGTGCCCGGGAGGCGCAATTGCTGCGGGAAGCGACGCTTGAGGGTGTGATCTCGATGGTGGAGGGGATCAGCCCGCGCGCGCTTCGAGAAAAGCTGGGCGCCCATGCCGGGGAACGCGCCTCTACCCCGGTGGCCCAGATGGCAACGCGTTGAGCACCGCGGAGCGAGCGGCAACCCGGCGTCTCTTCACCCGCCAGCAGGCGCTGGTCTCGCACGATCGCTGGCTCGTCTCCTACGCCGATTTCATGACGCTGCTCTTCGCCTTTTTCGTCGTCCTTTTCGCCACCACCCGTCATGGCCCAGGTGCGTTTGGGAAGCTCTCTGGCGCTATCCACTCCGGTTTTGCTGGGCGCACTCCAGGGGCGGTCGGCACTGTGGGAGCCATCGCGCCCCCGGCGTACTCGGAGCCTCGGCCGCCCGCCTCGAGCCCGTCCAACAACCCCGCTGTGGACCAGGCGTTGAACCACGTCATGGACGAAGCCGTGAACCAGGAGGTGGACCCGGCGGCAGACCCCGCAGCCGCTGACGATATGGACCTGCTCGCTTCCCAGCTACAGGCAGCGCTGGGTGGCTCGATCCAGAAGCACGAGGTGTCCCTCCTGCGGACACCGGAAGGGCTGGTCATCTCCTTCCAGGAGTTGGGTTTCTTTCGTTCCGCCGAGGCGGCGCTGCTGCCCGGCCAGGCTGGCAAGATCGAAGAGGTCGGGGCGATCCTCGAGGCACACCGGGCTACCCTGCGCATCGAAGGCCACTCCGACGACCAGCCCATTCACAATCGGCGTTTTGCCTCCAACTGGGAACTCTCGGCGGCGCGCGCCATGCGTGTGCTGCAGCTGCTGGTGGATGAAAGCCGCTATGATCCCACCCGCCTTTCAGTGGCCGGATACGGCTCCTACAGACCGGTGGCCAACAACACGACAGATGCCGGGCGACAGCGGAATCGCAGGGTTGACCTGGTAGTGCTCCGCCCGCGTGGCCAGGATCCACCTGCCGCTTCCCGCTAGGCTGCGCTCGCCGCACGTGCCTGCCTGCTCCCGAGGGAGCAGGATCATGCGATGCAGTAAGTTGCTCCTGCAGGTTCCGGCAGCCCTCCCGTCGCAGCCGAACCAGCAGCCGACGCATCCAATCGCAGATGTCTGTATCCGAGGAAGCTCTCCCCACCGCCGAAGTATTGCCGCTGCCCGCGCCGTGGAGTGCGAGCAGTCGACAGGCAAAGGAGTTCCTGGGAATGCTTCGCGAGGCGGCACACGGAGCCGGCCGGAGCCGGCCTACCCTGATCTGCGATTATGACGGGACGCTTGCGCCGTTTCGCGAGAACAAGATGGACGCAGTGCCCTACCCGGGTATCGCCGAGCGGCTGCGCAGCATTGCCGCAGGCCCGACGCGGCTGGCCTTCGTCTCGGGACGGCCATCCGCCGAGCTCATCACGCTGCTGCCGCTTGCAGGCGAACTGGAAATCTGGGGGATGCATGGGTGGGAGCATCGCCTGCCCGACGGGCAGGTCCAGCTGCTGAAGCCGACCAGCGGGCAAAGGGCTGCGCTTGATGAAGCACAACAATTGCTTGAAAAGGACGGCCTTGCTGCACTTCTTGAGCGCAAAGCCGGTAGCCTGGCGGTGCACTGGCGAGCCTTGGAGGCAAGCGCCGATACGGCGCGCCTCCGGGAAGCGCAGCGCCTTGCAGACGTAACTTTCGCCGGGTATGCAGGCAAAGATTCGTTTGCGCTGCTGCCTTTCGATGGGGGACTGGAGCTGCGGACCACCGACCATACCAAGGGTCACGCAGCAGAAGCCTTGCTGGCTGGTGCGGACGCACGCGCGGCTGCATTTCTTGGGGACGACATGACGGATGAGGATGCTTTCCAGGTCCTGCGACGTCATGGCGGCCTGACCCTGCTGGTTCGCGAATTGCCGCGCGCCTCGAACGCACATTTCTCGCTGCATCCCCCTGCGGGCTTGCTGGCCTTTCTCGACGCCTGGCTTGCGGCCACAGCAAACTAGCAGTCCTGCCTGACGTTTTCGTACACTAATCGATGTAGTCCCAGGAAGCCTCATGAAGCGAGAGCTTGTCATCGTGTCTAACCGTCTGCCTCTTTCCTTTGAAAAGGGGCCGGATGGTCTTCGTGCCAAGCAGAGCAGCGGCGGGCTTGTCACAGCGCTCGAACCACTACTACGGGAGCATGGCGGCATCTGGGTTGGCACCGCCAGCACAGAGCAGGATCCCCGTCATGCCGAGCATATCCGCAAGGAACTGGCCGAGCTTTCGCGCGAGCATCATTATCGCTACGAGCCTCTCATCCTGAGCCCGGAAGAGCATGCCAAGTTCTATGAAGGCTTCTCGAACGAGATTATCTGGCCGCTCTTTCACGATCTGCAATCCCGCTGCAATTTTGACCCCACCTACTGGGATTGCTACCTGAAGGTCAATGCGCGATTTGCGGAAAGTGTCAGCGCGGTCGCCCGGAAGGACTCGCTGATCTGGATCAATGATTACCAGTTGATGCAGGTAGCACCCATACTCCGGCAGCAGCAGCCCGACGCGCGCCTGGTGTTTTTCCTCCACATCCCGTTCCCTCCGCCTGATATTTTCGAGAAGCTTCCCTGGGCACGCCAGGTCCTTGAAGGCCTGCTCGCGCACACCCTCGTCGGCCTGCAGACGGCGCGGGACGTGGCCAACTTCATTGCTTGCCTTCGCTCCTTTCTGCCGCATATCACCATCACCAAGCGTTCTGGGGATATCCGGACGATTCGTCATGACGGGCGACAGACGACTGTCGGTGCCTTTCCGATTTCCATCGACTTCCAGGACTTCGAGCGGGGCTCCGATGCGGATGATGTGCGTCGCCGCTCCGCCACCCTTCGTAGCCATCTTGGCAAAGAGATGGTGACTATCCTTGGGATCGATCGGCTGGACTATACCAAGGGCATCCCGGAGCGGCTCAAGGCTTTCGCTCTTTTCCTGCGCCAGCATCCCGAGCTGCATCGCAAGACCTCCCTGATCCAGATCGTGGTGCCCAGCCGCGAGAGCATCCCGGGCTACCAGGTGCTGAAAGCAGAGATCGAGCGGCTGGTGGCCCAGGTGAATGGTGAATTCGCTGAGCCGGGCTGGGTGCCGATCAATTACATTCACCGCTCGCTGCCGCGGACAGAACTGCTGGCGCTCTACCGCACATCCCGCGTGGCCTTCATCACGCCGCTGAAAGACGGAATGAACCTGGTGGCGAAGGAGTATTGCGCCTGTCGCCACGAGAATGACGGCGTCCTGATCCTGAGCAAGTTTGCCGGCGCGGCAACCGAGCTGAAGCATGGCTCCCTGCTGGTGAACCCGTATGACCAAAGTGCCGTTGCCGATGCGCTGGCACAGGCCTCTACTATGGATGAGCCTGAGCAGCGCCGGCGTATGACGCGGCTTCGGAACCAGGTGCGGAAGTCGGATCTCGCCGCCTGGCTCCGGTGCTTCATGGCCCAGACGGACGTAGAAGTAGATGGTGAAGGCAGCGAAAGAAGCGAAATCAGCGCTGAGGAAGTCACCACTGCCTAGCACGACCCAGAGCCTGCCCGTCCCACAAACAGCCCCCGGCATTGTGTCAACCCCCGGGGGCAACGGGCCTGCTCGCCCGCCTTTCGCCTACCTCGCTGACAGCTACATCTACCACTGGAAGCTCGCATCGTTCCGGACGGACTGGTTCTTCACCCTGGCTGTGGCAATCTGCCTCTTCGTGGGGATTGTGGCTGGCCACCCGGCGGCCGGCATGATTGCGGCGGGTGGCGCCATGACCGCTGGCTTCGGTGCCAAGCAGAGCATCGATGGCACCCCACTTCTGCCCATCATGTTTGTCTCGTTCGGCATGGCGGTGTCGACATTTGTGGGTGTTGTTGCGGGCCACAACAACTGGTCCATCACCCTGATCGCCACGCTTTTTGGCTTTGGCTACGGCATGATGTCGAAGCGCGCCGCCGGTTACAGCTGGGTCTACCAGCAGTGCGTCGTCACCCTCCTGGTGGCGTCGGCATTTCCCTCTTCGCCGCGGGATGCGGGTTTTCGCGCGCTGCTGATCTTCGCGGGCGGCATTGTTCAGCTCATCTTGTCGACAATCCTGCTCCGCGCATTTCGGGAGCTGGGCGGGCATGTCTTTGCCCTGGCACAGTATGTCCGCTCAGAGGAAGCGGCCTTGCGCCGCACCTACCTGACCGCGGTACTCTCCCTGCGGCACCGCCAGTTGCGTGGCTCGGTGCTGCCGTACGCGCTGCGACTGGCTGTTGTCATGGCGGTGAGCACGGAGATCTATCGCGAGCTCCACTTCGCCAGCGGCTACTGGATCCCGATGACCGCACTGCTGGTGCTGCGGCCCGGCATCGCCGACACGGCCAGCCGCGCCATCGCGCGTACGGTCGGCACCCTCGCCGGCGCCGTCCTTTCGAGCGTCTTCCTGGTGTACGTACATCCTGTGCCCGCCGGCCTCGCGCTGCTTGTTGTCTTCTTTACCTGGCTCTCCTACAGCCTGCTCAACGTCAACTATGCACTATTCTCGGTTTGCCTTACCTCGTACATCGTGTTCCTGCTGTCGCTCAACGACATCCCGGGAGCCGAGATCGCGCACCGCCGTTTCGTCTGCACCATGCTCGGTGGCGTGATTGCGCTCTCTGTCCGCCTGGTCGTGATCCGCATCCGTCAGAAGCAGGATCGCGAGTCCATGCAGACACTTGCTGCCAAGTCCCCGCTTGGCAATCGTGTGTGACGTTGGCTTGCCCGCGCCGGCCGGCGAGCAGCGTTGCCCTTCGCCGGGCGCAAGCCTCTGCGCCGAAGCAGGCAGTCCCCGCATCCAACCGTCTGACTTTTGAACCGCACGGGAGACCCAGAGCATGGCTGATCCGAACCCTGAAACACTGCTGATCGCGCACGTCACGGCGCACCTGGTCGACGGCACCAACTTTGAGCTGTACCCCTTCGTCGATACGAAGGACGTCAAGAGCAAGGTCTCTGAGCTGGTTGAAGGCTGGGCGAGTTCCGGTTTCCTGCTGCGCGGCTCGCACCTCATTCCCTGGCACCAGGTCAAGCAGCTTGAAACAACGGCAGTCGACGAGATCACGCGCCAGGAGGCCCAGCAGCGCATGATGACCTGGCAGGCCGAGGACCAGCGCCGCGCTGTTCAGAACTTCTGGAGGACCAAGGAAGAGCCGAAGAGCGAGGGCGACAAAGACGGCAAGGACAGCCAGGATGGCGGCGACAAAGCAGGTGGCGACCAGGCCAAGGGTGACAAGGACATCAAAGAATAGGGTTGGGCAGACAGCCTGGCTCCTGTTGAACGACAGTTTTTCGGCAGCGCTCCTTCGCAACGCTGGCATGCTACATGCCAGGCTTCAAGGCAGCGGTGGCAGCAGGCTCGCCAGTCCAGGCATAGCCGCTTGCTGCCTGAGGGCAGTAGAGTGCTGCGCATGCACAGCGCGCATCCACGAGGCCGCATTCGCGTCGACTCGGCTTTCCTCGCCGCTTTGCAGGAATATGGGAGAAAGTTCGTGGGCGACGACCTGCTCGCTGGTGGCCTGGGGCTGATCCCGAGCAAGAAGGGTTGGTCCGCGAAAGAAGCTCATGCGCACCTCGAGCGCTGTCTCCCCGTAGCGGGGCAGCCCTGTGTCGACGACGCCGAGATGGGTCAGTATGCGCCGCCATGCCTCCCCGTCGCACGCAACGACATACGTCCAGACCGGGGGATGTGGATAGGTATCCAGCCAGCCATGCAGGATGCTCATCTGCTCTTGGCAAACCGAGGGTATGGCTTGTCCCGTTCTTGACGTGGACGAGTACGCAGAGATCGTGCTCTGCGCAGAAGCCGTCGTCGCTGCGGTAAGCAGCATGGCGGCAAGCAGGTGGAAGAGAGAAGTAACGAACCTGGCCATGGTGCACGCTCACCGATAGCTGCAGGCGATCTCAGCTCGCCGTTATAACGGCAGAGCGGCGGCTACATTCCAGCTCCCTGCGTGCTTCTCTTCCCCATCGTCACTCCTGCTTGCTGCGCTTTTCCCGTTGTGGGACAGCGACACACTCTGGCATCTTCGAAACACAGAAAAGCCGCCCTGGGGAGGGCGGCTTTCTGTTTAGCGACAGCGCATTTTGAATTGCTAACTGTGGCAAAGCTGGCGGGCTTAGCAGAGTCTGCCCACTGCTTAGAAGTTCACCTTAAGTGCGAACTGGCCAAAGCGCCGCTCGTCATTCGCACCGCCGTTGACGCCACCCTTCTTTGCTTGGATAGGTGCTTCCCCTGTATACCCGTAGTTCGCGATATCGTTCTGCGTTTCATAGGCATACAGATTGTGATGGTTCAGGATGTCAAAGCCTTCTGCCCGTGCTTCCATCGAGATTCCCTCTCGTATCGGAAAGCTCTTGCTGGCGGCCAGGTCAAAGCTCCACGCACCGGGAGCCGTAAATGCGTTGCGCCCAGTCATGTTGGTTGGGTAGGGACCAAAGTCTGAGATGCCGACACCTGCCGCAGCATCAGCAGTCGTTGGTGAGGGACCGTAGGCAGCGTTGCCGAAGTCGAGCGCCGTGGGAAGGTTATTCAATACGAAGTCGTTTGGTCCAAGTGAACCGTGCGCCTTGGTGTTCTTGAGGGGAATGGCACCCGCACCAGGCGCCGGCGTATAGCGAACGATGCCCTGGCCATAGGGAGCATTCAAGGAGTTAGAGCTGTCAGAGAAGGTGAAGGGTGCGCCCGTGCGTGCCGAGTAGATGCCCGACACGGTATAGCCGCCCAGCGCTTCTCCCTTCAGGTTGTGCTGATCGTGGAACCAGGGCGTCTGCCAGACGGGCGCCAGTACAAAGCGTTGGCGTATATCAAAGTCCGACGAGCCGCGATCCAGACCTGGGTTGTAGGGGTTAAGGTAGCCAAGGTTGCCAACGCCATTTGACGCGCTATTGCTCTCAGAGAAAGTCGAGCTTACATCGTCAATGGAGTGACCGTAAGTGTAGTTCGCAACTAGATTTACGCCCGAGTGCGCGAGGTTGCTGGATTGCAGCTGAATATTGACAGCTTCGTAATAGGAATCACCGTTTGACCCACGATTGTTGATCGATGAGTATTGATTGTTCGGGCGCGAGTAGGCAAATGCCGCACTGCCTGGAGCGTGGAACGTGTCACCGAGCTGTATGTTGCCGGCGCCCAGCTCGTTGTAGTTCTTGATGTCATACAGGTGCGTGCCGCGTGCTGCTGCATACTGTAGCGAGACAACCGTGTTTGGAACGATCTGTCGCTCCAGGGCCAGGCTCCAGAACTGTGTCTGCGCTGTCTTGATGTTTTCATCCACGTTGCGCAGGCTGGTTGGCGGAAGTGCAACAGAACCGTTGGCGCCACCAAGTGGGCCAGCGTTCGAGTTGGTCACGGGTGTGTTCGCTACCTGGATGACAGCGTAGTTTGGCGGGTTCTGAATGACGTTGAAGGTGACGTTGCCGAAGTTGCGTTCGTAAGAAATACCATAGCCACCGCGAAGCGATGTCTTGCCGTCGCCGCTCAGGTCCAGCGCAAATCCTACGCGGGGAGCCACTGTTCCATAGCTGGGCTTCCACAGCTCCTTGATGGGGCTGTTGGGCACGGTGAACACCTGCCCGTTGCGTACTTCATTGGCGTACCCCGGACCGGCGCCATAGTAGAAGTTAGAGTCGAGGTTCGGATCGTTGTTGTGCTGGATGCCGTAGTACTCATAGCGCAGACCGTAGTCCAGAGTGAACCGCTGAGTCGCTTTCCAAGCATCCTGGCCATACACTGCCCAGTCATGGAAGCGATCCGAGCGCGCGAAATTCGGAGAGCTCGCAGGCAGGGTGATGCTGCAGCCGGCTGTCTGCGTCAGCAGCCCGGTGAGATAGTTCTTTTCGCAGGGCAGTGCTCCATTCGGGTTCACTGCTGCCTGAAAGAGTGTGTTCGTGCCCGATACAAAGTTATTCAGACCTGACTGGATGCTGGTACCCAGCTGCTCATCGGCCTGCGCATATGCGCCGTATGCCCTGTTGCTCTGGATGTACAGTACCTCGGCGCCGAACTGCAGCTGGTGTGCGCCCCGGGTCTGGTTCAGATCCTGGTTCCACTCGATGGTGTTCTGAGGACCGCCATAGGGTAAACCGCCTTCTCCTGTCTGCGCACTATAGAAGCCTGGCAACTGAACATTGTGACTACCAACTGCTGCGTTATTGAACAGGAAGAGCGCTGGCGTGTCCTGTATCGCAGTGTTGTAAGTGTCCAGGGCATTGAATCGCGTGAAGCTCAGCTTTGTGTTGCTGACCAGCGTCGGGCTGAAGACGTGACTGATGTTCCAGAGCACGGAATTATCCGTAGCTCCATCACCCACCTCGTACTGCGCGTAGGGGGAGGAGAAGTCATAACCGATCTGGTTAGTGAACTTCCACAACGCGTAGCGAACATAACTTTGTGTCGCATCGTTTACGTTGTAGTCGACGCGTCCATTGAGATAGTACTGGTTTCCGGGAGCGCCGCCGCCGGCATCGGTCGGCGCGGTAAAGGCGACCTGATCAAACACGGGTGTGGTTGCAGCCAGTGCGGAAAAGGCTCCAGTGTTCGCCAGTTTGTTCGTCGTCCGCAACTGCCCAGCCGTAATGACACCATTGTTCGCGGCGGGCTGATTTTTGCCATACGCCGCGAAGTACTGCTGGATGGCTGGAGAAGAAGCTGCAATGAATGCCGGATCCGGTACTAAGGAAATCTGGTTCGCGGCGGATCGAACGCGCAGCCACTCCGTGCTTTCGAAAAAGAACATCTTGTCCTTCTTAATTGGGCCTCCGACATCGAAGCCAAACTGGTTGCGTGTGTACTGGCCCTTGGGCACGTCGTTTACTGCGTTGTCATACGTATTTGCGGTGTATGCCGACAGGCGGTTAAACTCCCACGCCCCACCATGGAAGCGGTTTGTTCCGGCCTTGGTGATCACGTTGACCACGCCTCCGGAGGCACGACCAAATTGTGCCGAGAAGTTGTTAGTGATGACTCGGTACTCCTGCACCGAATCAATGGGTACAGTCTGGCCTACAGCATCTCCGAAGAGATCGGTATTTTCGACACCATCCAGAAGGATTTCGGTGCCAGAAGCGCGCTGACCATTCAAGCTATACCCGCCCGCACCGCGAGGTGGATTGGGGCCAGTGTTCTGCGACTTGCCCTGCGAACTATCGCCTGCACTCACGTTGCCCGAGATCCCAACGAAGTCATAAGGGTTGCGCGTCAGCGATGGCAGTTCGGAAACCTGCTCAGTGCCGATGATCTGCGAAAGTTCCTGGGTTTGTGTGTTGACCTCGGCGCCGCCCGATGCGGCAGTCACGGTTACCTTCTCCTCGCCTTGGCCCACAGTGAGCTTTACGTCCAGAGTCGGATGCCCGCCAACCGTTACCTCGGCCTGCTGGGTGTAGCCCTGAAAGCCGGGGGCGGTGACGGTCACTTCGTAGTGCGCAGCGGGCAGGTTCGTGACGGTGTACGTGCCGTTCGCTCCGCTGGTCTCCGTCCGGATAGCATCGGTGCCGAGATTGCGTACGCTGATCTGGGCATTCGGTACAACTGCGCCGGATGGATCGGTTACCGTGCCGACGATCTGGCCTGTATCAATCTGAGCATAGGCGGCCGGCAGCGATGCCATGGTAAAGCCGGCCAGAGCAATGATGGCGTGCCGGGATGTGCCATTGCGAAAGAAGCGTGACTGCTTCATTGGGGGAGGTCTCCTGAATGTGGGTCATTGCGGGTATGCTGCTTCTTCTAGGCTGTGTGAGAGGCAGGCAGTGTTAGGGGCCGGTCGCAACAGCAGCCTCGGACGCAAGGGACGGCGAGCGCGAAGCTGAGTAGAAAGTTGCGTGGCATTTGCGAAAGCGTAACACGCACGGGGCCGATTGCTGCCCGTATCCATCTTCGTTATGCGGCGCATAACAGGCGCTTATAAAAGCCTATACAGCGGACCTGAGAGGCTTCGTGTAAAGGCGGGCGTCGCGCAGAGAAGCGCCCCCATATCTCGGATGTCCTTTATGGGGTTGGGTCTAAGGCAGCTTAAAGCTCGATATTCACCAGGCCCTCGGCAGCGCGGGGGGATTTACGCCAGGTCTGCGGGGCACGCCAGTGATCGATGTAGGAGATCTGGTGTACGCAGGAAACGGTGCAGTGGGGGGCGCAGCTTTTTTCGTGCAGGAACTCGCGTGCCAGGTCGGCCTTGCTGTACTCCGCAAGCGGCACGCCGGGGTTGCCGCGTTGTTGCGAGCAATAGTGCACCAGTCCGTTCTCACAGATGTACAGGTAGCGGGAGCCGGCACGGCAGCGCCACGTATTCGGCTCCGCGTTGGCGATGGCTTCCTGAAACCTGTTGAAGCGCGAGTAGTTCGTTTTCTTCCAGCCGCGCATCTCGTACCAGACACGCCGCTCTTCGCCGCCGAGCGGCTTCAACTGTCCATCGCCATCGTGGATGATGCCGATCGTCGAGGTAAACCCGAGTTCGATGGCGCGCCGACCGACCGTGATCGCGTCCTGCGGATTGGCGATGCCGCCGCCCACAACCGAGTTGATGTTGACGTGAAAGTCTGCGTATTCGCGCAGCATTTCCAATTTCTTATCCAGCACCTTGAGACTCTTCTTGCTGGTCTCGTCCGGCATAACATTGTCAATCGAGATCTGCATATGGTCGAGCCCCGCGCGGTTCAGCCGCTCGATCCGCTCCGGCATCAGCAGGTAGCCGTTGGTGATCATGCCGGCGATGCGGCCATGCTTGCGAATGCGCGCGATGACCTGGTCCAGCTCAGGATGCGTCAGGGGTTCGCCACCCGAAATGGTGATGATCGATGTGCCCAGGCGCGCGAGATCATCGATGCGACGCAGCATCTCCGCGATCGGCGTCGGCTCGGACACTTTGTCGTACTCGTTGCAATAGGTACAGCTCAGATTGCAGAAGCGCGCAGGCACAATCTGCGCCATCACCGGGTGCCGGGTCGAAAGCAGTGCATGGGCTACCGTCGCCAGCTCACGCACCCGGCGTGTCACGGTCTTCCAGCGCCGGCGCAGCGGGTCCTTCGGGTTGGGTACGCCGCCTGTTTTGAAGCCCGGCGCAGGCATCGCCGGCGCAGTCTGAAGCTGTTCTGCCATCCCTTTTATTTGAACACAGATGCCGCGTTTCGCTGCATAGCGCGCTTGCAGTCCTGGCGAGGCCGCCTACAGCTTCTTGCGCTTTTCCGGCAGCAGGCTCAGGATGGTTTCCTTCCTGTCGCGCAGCACAGCCAGTGGCACCGCATTGCCCTTGGCGCTGCGCAGGGCATGTGCCAGAGCGCTGCGGGTCCCGACCGGCTGGTTGCCTGCGCGAAGGATGACGTCGCCCGCGGTGAGCCCGGCGGCAGCGGCCGGTGACTCGGCATTGACGGCTGTGACCAGCAGCCCTGCATCCACGTGCGCGCCGAAGAATGAGGCCAGCTGCGGGGTGAGCGTGGCAACCTCGAGCCCCGTGTAGGTCGAGCCCGGGATCAGGGCGTCGAAGAGCGTGGAGGCAACGCCCCGGGTGGTGCCGGCCACTACGGCAGGAGCCGGCGAAGTGAAACTGTTTGCGGGCACCGCCTCCGCTGGGATGCCGGGTGCCGGGCGCAGGTGGCGGCTCAGGGCATCCTGCGCAATCGTGTCCTGGTCCCCAAGCATCACCGAGAAGCTCATTTCTTCATTGCCGCGGCGTACGCGCAGGGTGATCATGTCGCCAGACGGACACTCCCGCAGGCGACGGCGCAGCAGCTCGACCCCATCGATGGCCTGCCCATTCATCTCGAGCACCACATCCTGGGGTCGCAGCCCTGCCGTCCATGCCGGAGCATCCCTGTCTACGGTCACGATCATGGCACCCATGGCGCCCCGGCGCTGGAGGCGCGTCGCCTCGGCCGCGTCCAGGTCACGGAGGCTGACCCCCAGGTACCCAGGGCGATGCACGGTATGTGGAGGCTGCGGCAGGTGGACAGCGTCCTGCGCACGGCCGTGGGCAGCGGCACCATTCTCAGCGCCGGCGACATGCCTGCTTGCCCCGTCACCCCGCGATCGCGCCGCCCTGGCGCCGGTCGCGCACACCGCCACCAGCAGGATGGCGCCGGAGCAAAGCGCCAGCCGGCACCACGGAAGACGCTGGCGCTTCCGGCGCGGGGATGGCGGAGCTGGCGTTACAAGCAAGGCGTATCAACTCCTGGAGGCTTGGTGTGGGGCGGGATCAAGGATAGCGGAGAGCCGGCAGCTTCCTCCTGGCAGATGGACAGCAAGGCGCGGACCGTTTTGCGCGTTGCGATCTTGGCCAGTCGATCCTGCCACGCGCGGCTGTTCCCTCCTGCGCCGCGTCTATTTCGGCCATTGCCATGCATCAGCCCGGTTCCCAGGTCGCACTGGTTAGACGTACCAGCCGTCGCGGGATAGCCGTGCGCCCCGCTATTCTCTCGCACCTGCGCCAGCCGTGCCGCGAACCGATGGCTATTGCACCTGGGGGACGGACCGCAATGCCGCCAGGGAGGCGGAGCGGATCAGCGGATCGCCGTCATGGGAGGCTACGGTGTGCAGCACCTGCCGTACGCTCGAGTCCACATCCACAGGCTGCAGCAGGCGAACCGCTTCAATCCGTACCGACGCGCTCGGATCGCTCATCAAGGCGGTCATGACAGCGTCGCGTGCTTCGGTGTCGTCGGCGATGAACGGCTGCAGCCCTGCCAGTGCTTCCCTCCGGACCTCGGGCGTCTTGTCGGTTGCCAGCGCGTTGAGCAGGGCCGTGCGCACCGGCGTTCCGACCAGCGCCCCGGTGCACGGCGCACCGACGTGGCAGCTGCCGGAAAGCAGGTTGACCGCGATGTTACGCACCTGGGGATCAATGCCGTTCTCGGTTCCGGCCATCAGCAGTTCTCGAATCGAAGGGTCATCCGCACCGGCAGTCAGCACGTCAGGCACCAGCCGGTCGTAGTGGATCTCAACCATGCCGTTACCGGGATCGCGGCTGACCGAGGTAACGTCCGCGACGACAGAGGGTGCCTCGGGAGGCGGTGGCGCCAGGAGCAGCGTGGTTTGTTCGGCTGCGTGGGCAGCGTTGCCTGCGCGATAGCCGCCATATCCACCGGCCAGCAGGCCAGCCAGCAGCAGCGCCGACGCCAGAGCCGGCGCAGCACGCAGTCTGCCTGCGGTAAAGGCGACCTGCTGCATAAACCGGGTCCACAGACTGCTCTGCTCGCAGGAGTCGAGTGTGGCATCAAGCTGCACCCGCGCCCGGGCGAGCAGGCTTGCAGACGGTTCAGGGCCATGATCGCTGGCGAGCGCACGGAAAAAGGCGTCGGTGGCCGCGGCTTCAGCCCTGCAGGCCGGGCAGCCCCAGAGGTGCTGGGCAAGTGCGGAGCCATCCGGGATACGGTGATCCGCAGACGGGGGGACGCTGCCTGGCGCCCGGTGGGGCACATCGCCGTCGTCGGCGAGGTCCGGATACTGTTTCAGGTGGGGCAGTTCTGGCGGCCCTGCCAGATTGGCGGAGCGCAAAGTACGTGGCTCCCCGGGCAGCGCAATCACGGGGTCTCGACTCACGCCATACAGGTCGTCCGGGAACTCCTGGTCCGGGGCGGATGCTTCAATCGACGACATCGCTGACAAGGCGATGGCCCGCAAGGCTGTTTCGCAGGTCATCCCACCCGGCTTTGGGTCCTTCTGCTTCACATCACTCTCCAGAAAAGGAACAGGGATCGATGCCCCTGCAGCGCCGCCGTTGTGCCACGGCTGGCACGGGTCACTGCGTGCTATGCGTGCATGTCAGCCAGGTGCAGCCGCAGCTTGCGGGTAGCGCGGAAAAGCGTGTTCTTTGCTGTTTCCTCGGTGGTCTGCAGCATTTCACCGATGGCCCGCAGCTTGAGGCCCTGGTAGTGCTTCAGTTCGAACACCATGCGCTCGCGTGGCGTGAGCCGACCCAAGGCTTCCTGGATCTTGTTGCCGAGCAGCTTGCGATCCAGTTCCCGTGCCGGGTTCGCACCGGATCGATCATCGGACACGTTGCCGAGCAGGTCCATCTCCTCGCCACGCCCGTCCAGTACCACCGCCTGCTCTTCGCGCCGGGACTTGCGGCGGCGCAGATGGTCCAGGCACAGGTTGGTCGCGATGCGATAGATCCAGGTGTAAAAGGAACACTCGAAGCGGAAATTTCCCAGGTAGCGATAGGCCTTCAGAAAGGCTTCCTGGTGGATATCCTGGGCGTCCTGCTCGGAGCCGGTGAGCCTGAGGGCCAGGCGGAGAACGGCCTGGTCGTACTGCCGGACGAGTGCGTCGAAAGCCGCACGGGAGCCAGCCTGGGCTTCACGGATCAGCAGGACCTCCGCGGCACGGCTGGCCTCGTCGGCCATGGCCTGCGCGGGAGTAGACGACCTGGCCGCACGGACTGAGGGCAGGGCGGCGGCTGGAAGCCTGTAAGCATCGGAAGCGGACATGAGGCAGCTTCTCCTACCAGCGAACCGCTGGTCAAAATAGATGAGACTCCCATGAAAACCCAAGGTGAGCAGGAAAGATGCGACAGGGGGTAATCACCCGGGGAACTCCCGGTTGGATCAGGCCGCGTCGATCGCGCCCTCGGTCATGAAGCGCTCCATCGCCTGCATCGCGCACCCCTGGCCACACAGGTGGTACATGTCAGGATTCTGGCTGTCAGCGCCCGACCACCTCATCAGAGTGAACCGCTGCTCACGCAGATCGAGGCCACCCTTTTCTTCAAAGCAGGGCACTGCGCCTACAGCAGCCATCCACCAGTGGTTCGCGTCCCCTTTGTTCTTGCCGCAGATATCGCAGGTAAACGTAACATCCCAGACCATAGTCCTCGCTGCTCCAGTAATCGTTACCTTAGCGCTATTTCCTTTGCGAAGCATTAAGATAGCTAATAGGGCATGTTACTCATTGCGCATGCCAGAGGGATCGTGGTTTGGCCGAAGAAACAGAGCCTGTTCTGCACTGCCCCGACTGTTACTCCACCAGGTTCAAGCTGTCCAGGGTCAGGCCTGAGGATCGCCTGCAGTTGCTGTTCTTCCGTTATCCCGTACGATGCCGCAAGTGCAGGGCCAGGATTTACGCCCCACGGTCCTACGCGAACTACCTGCGCAAGCTGGGACTTGTTTCGCCCAAGGATGCCGATCCGGACTCGGACTAGACCCTGCGGATTCCGCCCGCCGGGTGATCATGTAGCGCCTGCGAGGTGCCCGGCCATGGTTCATGCCGAAAGAACTCCAGACTCTTCAGGCGAAGCAAAGTGCTCATCGAAGCATTCATAGAGAGACAAGGCAGGCAGAAGAAGCCGCGTCATTCATTGGTCGGGACGGGCAGATTTGAACTGCCGACCCCTCACACCCCAAGCGAGTGCTCTACCAGGCTGAGCCACGTCCCGACAGGGGCTTCTTCCAGCCCTGAGTGTACACCAGCTTGCACTCGCCGCGGCTTGCCGGCAGCGTGTGCATCAGCGCCTGCTTGCCTGCGGGCTTACCTTGCTGGCGGCACATAGTCCTGAGGCAGGCTGGATCCTTCGCCAAAGAAGTAGTGTTCCATCTGCTCCACCAGGAACTCCTGTGCCTGCGGCGTCCAGGGCTGCAGCCGGTACTCGTTCAGCAGCATCTTCTGGTGCTCGATCCACTCGCCCCAAGCCTTCTTTGAGACATTGTTGTAGATCTTGTGGCCAAAGTCACTGTCGAAGGGCGGCTCGTCCAGGCCCTCCATCTCTTGCTTGTTGCGCGCGCAGAAAACCATGTGTGCCATGCTGCTTCTGTTGTCCTCTGCTCCTGATTGTATGCGGGCCCCTGCAGATCGCCGTTAGCGGGCCGCCGGGGGCCACCAGTCGCTCACGGAGACAAAGCGGTAATTCGCCGCGGGACCGCGTTCGAGCAGGAAGCCGAGTGCCGCCACGGTCCGTCCCCGCTCCACGCTCGGCCCTGTGGGTCCGCCGTCGTGCAGCAGGATGGTCGAGCCGTGCCCTGCCTTGCGGTTGCTCCGGATACCACGCTCCACTGCCTTCATGATCTGTTTGG
>CAXTEW010000004.1:0-29911 GCA_964243175.1 uncultured Acidobacteriaceae bacterium | reverse complement strand
GACCACGTGTGGAACTCGCGGCCGGCAGAGCATGGCAGCAGCAGTCCGGCGAACCACTCGCGCCTGCAGCAGAAGCTCCGGGAGGCACACCTGCACGGGACGATGCCACCGAAAGGCATTCCAGGGACCGACCAGCAGGTTGCTGCAACAGCGGGAGCGGGCGCAGCGGCAAAGAAGGCCGGCAGCAGCAAGTCCGTCGCAAAGAAGGCCCCGGCGCAGCCGGCCCAACAGAGCACCGCGCAGTCCTGGCTTGAGGGTGCACCGAAGGCCGCCATGCCCGGCTTTATCGCTCCGCAGCTGGCTACCGCAGCGCAAACGATCCCGCCAGGCTCAGGCTGGCTGCACGAGTTGAAGCTGGACGGCTACCGGATCCAGGCGCATATCCGTCCCGGGGCGAACGGCAGCGGTGAGGTCACGCTATTTACCCGCTCTGGTCTCGACTGGACCCACCGGATGGAGGCGGTCGCCGCGGCTGTCCGGAAGCTGGCCGTGAAAGCAAAGATCAGCGAGGCCGTGCTGGATGGAGAAGTGGCGGTGCTGGACGAGGAGGGCAAGACCAGTTTCAGCCGACTGCAGGCGGCCTTTGAGAAGGGCGAGGAAGCGACACTAACCTATTTTGCCTTTGACCTGCTGCATCTCGACGGACATGATCTGCGCGGCCTGCCGCTGCGGATTCGCAAAACCCTGCTGGAGCCGCTGGTAGCTGCCGCGGAGGCTCCGCTGCTGGTGTTCAGCCAACACCTGCAGCTTGCCGCGGACCAGGTGTACGCGCACGCGTGCGAGCTGGGCGCCGAAGGAATCCTCTCCAAGGATGGGGAAGCGCGCTACATGAGCGGGCGCACGGAAAGCTGGCTCAAACTCAAGTGCACGCACCGGCAGGAGTTCGTCATCGGCGGCTTCACGCTGCCGAAAGACAAGGGCGCGGGCCTGGGCTCGCTGCTGCTGGGCTATTACGAGAAGGGGCGGCTGGTGCACTGTGGCCGCTGCGGCACAGGGTTTACGCAGGCGCTGGCGAAGACCGTTCGCGAGCAGTTGGAGCCGCTGCGGCTGCCGAAGTCAGCCTTCGCTGAGCCGCTTGCCCGTGAGGCAAAGAAGGACGCAATCTGGGTTGAGCCGGTGCTGGTGTGCGAAGTGCAGTTCGCTACCTGGACCGCGGACGGCTCGCTGCGCCACGCCTCGTTCCAGGGCATGCGCGCGGACAAGTCAGCAGCGGATGTCGGCAAGGAAGAACCGATTCTGCTGACCGCTGGGAGCCACCGGGAGAAAGCCGGGGGCGGCGGCCCGCAAGCGAGCGACGGTGTGCTCGCCGGCAGCGGGAAACCGGCGGAGCAGGCAGGCAAGAAATCCACCGCTCCACCGCCGGAGCCCGCTGTCGCTGCCGCCACAGCTGCGCCGAAGAAGCCAGCACTGCTCGCGACGATCGCCGGCGTACGGCTGACACACCCACAGAAGATCCTCGATGCGCAAAGCGGCACAACCAAGCAGCAGCTCGCTGCCTATTACCAGGCCGTAGCCCCGGCCATGCTGCCCCATCTCGCCGGCCGCCCGATCTCTATCGTTCGCTGCCCGGATGGAACAGCGAAGAAGTGCTTCTTTCAGAAACACGCGGCTGTTGGATTGCCGGCAGAGATCGGGTCGATCCCCATCCCTGACCGCGACGACCCCGCACATACCGAGGACTACATCGCGATCGACACGATGGAAACACTCCTCGGTCTCGCCCAGTTGGGCGTGCTGGAGCTGCACCCCTGGGGCTCGCGGGCCGAAGCGCTGGAACGGCCGGATCGTTTGATCCTTGACCTCGATCCGGATGAATCACTGCCGTGGAGCCGGGTGGTCGAGAGCGCCCACGCCATCCGCGCGTTTCTCCAGGAGCTGCAGCTGGAGAGCTTTGTCAAGACAACCGGCGGCAAGGGGCTGCATATCGTGGCAGCGCTGGAGCCGGCAGCGGAGTGGCCGGAAATCCGGCTCTTTTCGCGCGGCATTGCGGCAGCCATCGAGAGCAGCGACCCGAAACTTTATCTCATCAAGATGACCAAGGCCGCCCGCACCGGCCGTATCTTTCTGGACTGGATGCGCAACGAACGCGGCGCAACCGCAGTGGCACCCTGGTCGCCCCGCGCGCGCCCAGGCATGCGGGTCGCGGTGCCCCTGCGCTGGGACGAGCTCGCGAGTGGGCCACCCTCGTTTGCCATCGCGAACTTTGACGAGTGGCGGGATCGCGTCCTCGTTGAGAACAATCCGTGGGCGGCGATGAAGCCGCAGCCGCTGCTGCCCCAGGTGCTGCAGGCAGTACTCGAGCACTCCGGTGGGCCGGAAAAGCCGGCCGGCAGCGGTGCGGGACGTTGGGCGAGAAAACGCTGACTACCACCGGCGCAGCACAGCCTGTGCTGCGTTGTAACCGCACATACCGTGCACCCCGGCGCCAGGCGGTGTCGATGACGAGCATAGAAACAGGTGTGGGTCGGGAGTCGCGTACCCGCGCCAAGTAGGCCGCAGCAGCAGCTGGGCTACATCCATAGCGCCGCCGCTGATATCGCCTCCGGCAAGGTTGCTGTCCATTGCTTCAAGCCGCTGCGGTGAGGAAACAGCCCGCGCCAGAACGCACTCGCGGAAGCCTGGCGCGAACCGCTCCAGCTGCGCTTCGATCGCGCCGGTCGCATCCCCGGTCCAGCCAAATGGCACGTGGCAGTACACCCATGCCACATGCTTGCCCTGCGGTGCACGGCTGGGGTCGGCAAGGGTCGGCTGTGCCACCAGCACGTAAGGATCCTCGGGCGCGCGTCCGCGCAACATACGCCGCTCGCTCCTGGTAATTGCGCCCAGCGTGCCGCCCAGGTGGATGGTTCCCGCGCGGCGGCAGTCTGCTGCCGTCCACGGGATGGGCTCGCTTAGCGCATAGTCGATCTTGAAGGCCGCTGGCCCGGGGCGGAAGCGTAGCAGCTTGCGCTTGTAGCTGGCAGGCAGTCGATCTCCGGCAAGCTGCGCCATCTGTGCTGGCCGGGTGTCAAACATGACGATTGCATCCTCTTCACCATGGCTGAAGAAGTCATCCACCGAGTGAACCGGCGCACTTACCCGCAGCACGCCGCCCTGCTCGGTCAAAACACCGGCGAGAGCCCGGGTGATGCTGCTGGAGCCGCCTTGCGGAATGGGCCAGCCGACCGCGTGTGCCGAGGCGCCCAGCACCAGCGCGATCGCAGACGAGAACGGCGCATCGAGCGACAGGAAGGAGTGCGCGGCAAGGCCGGCGAACAGGGCGCGGGCACGCTCCGTCCGGAAGCGGGTCGTGGCCAGGAGCCGGGCTGGCTGCGCGGCCAGCAGGCCGAATCGCGCGAGCGACAAGGGGTGTCGGGGCAGGTGGATCAGCGGTGATAGCAATTCCGGGGTCAGCTGGTCCCAGTGCTCGACCAGCGGGCCGACCATGCTGCGCCATGCCGGCCCATCTGGGCCAAGCGCGGCGACCGTGTCGTCCAGACTGCGCTCGAGGGTAACCGCGATGCCGTCGTCAAGCGGGTGCGCCAGCGGCGCCGGGTGGTGCAGCCAGTGGAGGCCGTGATCCCCCAGCGGCAGTTCGCGGAAGAACGGTGAGCCAGCGGCAAGCGGGTGTACGGCGGAACCGAAATCATGCACAAACCCGGGCAGCGTGAGGGCGAGGCTGCGGCACGCGCCACCGGGAATATCCTGGGCCTCCCTGACCTCGGTCGCGAAGCCGGCGTGCGCCATCGTGATCGCAGCGGCGAGTCCGTTCGGGCCTGAGCCAACGACGCCTACTCGCCTGGGAGCCTGTGTACCTGCGTGCATGGCTTCTCTTTCCTGCCCGGGCTGCCTGTCCCACTTGCTTACCTTGGTGCCTGTTCGTAGATCGGGGGCTGCCGGGACGAGCTCCCTTGCAGCCTATTCTGCAGACACGCTTCCCGGCAATGAGGTCCTTCGCTTGTTTCATCCTGTACCGCCAGGCTCCGTCAGCGTGGTCATCCCGACGCGCAACCGCCCCGACATGGTGCTGGCCGCTGTGCGCAGTGTGCTGGTGCAAAGCCAGCCGCCGGGGGAGGTGATCGTCGTTATTGATGGACCGGAGAATCGTGCAGAAGACTCCGGTACAACCGAGGCGATGCTCGCCCGGCTGGATGCTGCCGTGCTTGGCCCGGTCAAGCTGCACGTGCTGGCACTGCCTGCGTCTGTCGGGGGTGGTGAGGCTCGGAACACCGGGGTCCGCGCTGCGTCCGGCGCGTGGATCGCATTTCTGGATGATGACGATCTCTGGATGCCGGAAAAGCTGAGTGCCCAGCTGCTGTTTTTGGAAGCGGCGCAAAACGACCAGGCGTCTGGACGGGAGTGGGTGCTTAGCTGCCCTGTGCTCGCCAAGGGTCCTCACACCGAGGAGGTATGGCCGCGCGTGCCTTACGCTCCAGGACAACCTATGGCCGAGTACCTGTTCTGCCGCCACGGCTGGCGGTACGGCTCCGCCCTGCTGCAAACCTCGACCCTGCTGGCGCCCCGCGCTCTGCTGCTGCGGCTTCCCTTTACCCCTGGGCTGCGCAAGCACCAGGACTGGGACTGGCTGCTGCGCGCGGCCGACGATCCGGCCGTGGCCATCCATTCTGTAGGCAAGGCGCCGCTGGTTGTTTTCCATGTGGAAGGCAATCGGGCCAGCGTCGGGCGCGCCCCGGACTGGCGTCACTCCGTGGACTGGGCGACCACCCGGCGGCAGTACTTCTCGGCGCGGGCATTGACGGCGTTTCTGGTCACAGAGTGTGCTGCGCAGGCCCAGGCAGACACGTGGCGCGGACGTTTCGCCCTGCTGCGAATCATGCTGCGCCTGGGCATGCCGGGGGATCGCCGGCTGCTCCACCTGCTGGTCTTTCTGTTGGTTCCCCAACGACTTCGACGGCTGGTGCGCGATAGCCTGCCCACCGCCAAAGGGAACAGGCGCCGGGAGGTATCGTCGCACGGGCCAGGTCCCGTGATTGCGGAGCCGTAGCCCGGGCTGGTGCTGCGGAGCATCTCCTAAGACCCTGCGGAGGGACCACCGGGCTGAGCCGGATCTTCCCGCCTCACCGCCGCGGCGAGCTTTGCAGGGTCGGGCGAGGCTGCGGGGGCCTGTGCTTCGTGCCGGCCAGTCACCTGGGGCGATGTTCGCTGTGTATGGAAGGCAGCGCTGGCCGCCTGACCTGGAGGGCCGGCGATCCAGGCCCGCGCGGTGATCCAGGCAAAGGCGAGATTGCCAAGCAGGTAGCGCTTCCACAACCGCCGAGGTTCCATGGCAAAGCGGTAGAGCCACTCCGCCCCAAGGTTATGGGTCCACGCCGGTGCGCGCTTGCGAAGACCAGCCTGCGTGTCGAAGGCAGCACCGACAGAAATCGCAGCGCCGATCGGCAGCGAGTCGCACTCGTCCATCATCCATATCTCCTGCTTCGGAGCCCCGAGTGCGACACACAAAAGGCTGGGCCGGGCCGCGATGATGCGAGCGCGTACGGCTTCGTTCTTCTCCGGATCGTGTTCAAACCCCGGGGCAGGGCAGTCGGTACCAGCGATTCGCAGGCCAGGGTAGCGATCGGCCAGGACCTGCGCCGCCATATCCGCGGCACCCGGCATACCGCCAAGGAAGTATACGGAGAGCCCATGGGCGGCACACAGGGCACACATGTTCTCCATGAATTCGCCACCGGGGACCCGCTCCGGCATGTCGACGCCGAGAAGACGGCCGCCCCACACGACCGACATACCGTCTGGCACGCACAGGGAGGCCTGCCGAAGCGCCTGCGCAAACGTGCGGTCGGTCGCAGCAAGCGACACCAGGAAGGCATTCGGGCCCATCACCTGGCGAGCCCGCCGGGTAGGCGTCGCAGCATGCTGGCACAGCTCCTTCACCAGCCATGCCGTGGCCGCTGCCATGTTGACCGCATCCACGGGAGCCGCGCCAAAGAAAGCCCGCTTCGCACCGGCACCTCCCTCGGTGCCTGCGCGGGCATCGGGCGGGCCTGGCAAGAGGGGATCTGGAACTAGATGGAGTGTTGCGGCCACAGGGTCTCCTTCCTCTGTTGAAAGAGGCGGGGCTCTACCCCGTTGCTGATCGCCTGACGCGGCATGAACTCATCTCGCAAACGGCTGCCGACATACCGGGGCGAGGCAAAGAAGGAGGTGAGGAAAGCACGTACGGCGGCAACGTAGTGGCCACGGCCCATGTGCATGTTGCAGACGCGGAGCTGTTCCTTGGCAACGAGTGGTGTTTTCTTGAGCAGCTCCGCCAGGTCGCCCTCGACAACGCTGAGCTTTTCCGGTGTGCGGCTTTGCAGCTGGGATAGCAGGAGGTACTGCGCATACAGGCCGTGGAGGGCCTGCTGGCGGAGATTCTTCGTCGTCAGGCTGCCCATGTTCTGCCTGTAAAGCAGCAGCACTTCAGGAATGAAGTAGATGTCATAGGCCAGCGCCATGCGCCACCAGAGGTCCGCGTCCTCGCACTGGATGCCCGGGCGATAGCCCCCGATCGCGATCGTCTTCTGCACATTCAGGGTCGCGCTGGGATGGCATATCGCGGGCAGATAGCCGGCCCGGGCAACGGCACGGATCTGGTCCGGCGTTCCCCGGGTACAGCGATAGAGCCCGATGCTTCTATGCCGGGGGTGGTACGCGGCATCCGAGTAAAACATACCTGCATCCGGATGCTGCTCGATCATCTTGAGGATACTGGCGAGCCTGCCCGGAGTTGACAGGTCGTCTGCATCCTGGCGGACAAGCCAGGGCGTTTTGCATTCGCGAAGCATGCGATTCAGGGTGTAAGTGAGCCCATAGTGTTGCTGCTCGACGACGCGCAGCCGTGCATCCCGGATCGACAGGAGGTAATCCAGGCTACCGTCCGATGACCCATCGACGATCACAAGTAGTTCGAAATCAGCAAAGGACTGGTTGAGCAGGCTCTCGATCGACTCTGGCAGGTACGGCATCGCGTTGTGCACGGGTATGCCGACTGTGAGCTGGCCGGGGTCCATGGGTTGCTGTGCCGTCATCCATCTTCCTTCTCTGAAGCCGAGGGTACGGCCTGATCCACGCGCAACGCGGCCCGGCCTGCGGTCTTGTATGTTTATCTGCCTGCCAGCTGACGTTGTGTGAAGTCTACACGACAGGTAGTAAAACTTACGTAACGTACTGCTAATTTCATGGCATGGTAGCTTCGCTTCAACAACGCCTGTCAGATTGCGGAAAGTGCGTGTGCCTTGTGCATGCGTGACGTGCTCCCATGCCCATGAGCTCCCCCAGCCCTGCTT
This sequence comes from uncultured Acidobacteriaceae bacterium, assembly GCA_964243175.1. Taxonomy (GTDB): domain Bacteria; phylum Acidobacteriota; class Terriglobia; order Terriglobales; family Acidobacteriaceae; genus EB88. Next base: position 22,643 of record CAXTEW010000004.1, on the reverse strand, counting down.
TCCCGCCAGACGAGCCGCTGGCACTTGGCGCCGTTGTCGTGATCGCTCGAAGGCGCTTCCGGCTCCTGGCCTGGCCCATCGTGGGCATGACGGGCCTGGCGCTGCTGGGCTGCCTGCTGGCGACGCCACGCTACCGCGCGACCGCTGAAATTGAGGTGCAGAAGGAGCAGAGCAATGGGTTCGGGCTGCAAAGTACGGTGACCGGCCAGGCCGGTGCCCCGGCGTCCGGGGACTCACTCGACTACAACATGACGCTGCAGACCGAAGCCGGCATCCTGCACTCTCCTGCACTTGCCCTGGCCGTGATCGAAGCGGTGCCCCTTGAGAACACTCCTGATTATTTCGCTCCCCGGGCCAGGGCTCACGGTTTCGCACATTTCCTGCGGTATCCGTGGAAGAAGCCCCTGGAGCCGCTCAGCACTCCTTTGCGTGAGGCTCCGGATCGTCGCGCGGCTGCGGAAAGGATCTTCCAAAGCCATCTGAAAGTGCTGCCTGTTGCGGGTACCCGGCTGATCGACATCTCCTACGCTGACCCGGACCCGGCGCGCGCCGCTGCTACCACCAACGCCATTGCCCGGACTCTTGCCGACATCAGCTTTCAGCAGCATTTCACTGCCACCGTGCAGGGTTCGCAGTGGCTGGCCGGGCAGATCGACCAGCTGAAAGCCCAGGCAGAACAAGCGACCGCCCGGGCCGCAAGCCTGCAACGCGGCACCGGCATGTTTGGCAATGATGCCTCGCGCAACGTGGTGCTGGAGCGTCTCGACAGTCTCAACCAGACCCTGACGGCAGCTGAAAGCAATCGCATCTTGAAGGAAAGTATCGACAGGGTGGCGCTCCATGGCAGTCCGGAACTGATCTCCAGCCTGAGCGGCAACTCCAGTAATGGGTCCGTCGCTTCCATCAACACGTCGCTGTCACTGATCCAGGAGCTGCGCGCCCAGGAGGCCGTGGTCCGGGCGGACCTGGGGCAGAGCAGTATGCGCTACGGGCCGGCTTACCCGCGAGTGGCCGAGCTCAAAGCTCAACTGGCGGAAATTAATGGCTCAATCCAAGCCGAAATTGCGCGGCTGGGTCAGCGCGCGCACACCGACTGGCAGATTGCGAGCCAGGAAGAGCAGGGAGCCAGAGCAGCCTTTGAACACCAGAAGAAGCTGGCCACGGCACAGAATGACACCGTCATCGCCTACCAGCTGGCCAGGCAGGAAGCCGTCAGCAGCCGCGACCTGTACGAGGGGCTGCTGATTAAGCTCAAGCAAACCAGCCTGCTTGAAGGTCTTCGCGCCAACGAAATATCGATCGTCAGCGCTGCCACTACACCCGCTGACGACCACCCGTCTTCTCCGAACCCCCTGCTCTGGCTGGGAGCGGCGGTGGCCGCGGGAGTCTTTGCCGGCGTCGCCGCGGTGGCGTTTGCTGAGCTTGTGGATCGCCGCATCTTCTCACTGGCAGAGGCGGAAAGTGCTATCGGCGCGACTCTCCTCGCTGTCTTGCCGGCGTTGTCATGTGCTCGTCCCGGTGGCCTGTCCCGGCTTGCGCAGTGGGCCTCGGGCCCGGCCCGCACGGCTGCCGCGCTCAGGCCCGGCAGCTTGATCGCTGTCGAGGAGCATACGTCTGACTTCAGCGAGGCGATCCGCTCCCTGCGGGATGCAGCACAAGGCGGACGCTCCGGCGAGCCGACGAAAGTCATCCTGATTACAAGCTGCCTGCCTGGCGAAGGCAAGACGACGATCGCTGTCAACCTGGCAGCTACCTGTGCCATGGACGGCTCGCGTGTGCTGCTCGTCGACGGCAACCTGCGTCGGCCCGTGCTTCACCGCTTCGCCGGGATCGAAAGCAGCACCGGGCTGGCGCTCGCACTCTCCGGGCCTGCTGCCAGTCCCGTGCAGACACCTCTCCCAGGCCTGCCCAACTTCAAAATGCTGTGTGGGGACCAGGTGCCGCCGGCTGCTCTCGAGCTGTTGCGATCACCGCGCCTCGGCGAGCTGATCACGGGATGGCGAACCCAGTATGACGTCATCATCTTGGACTCCCCATCGCTGCTTCCTGCCAGTGACGCCCTGCTGCTCTCCCGGCACAGCGATGCCGTCTTGCTGGTAGCGCGTCATGGACAGACCACCTTCCCCGCTCTCCGGCGATGCCTGGCATTGCTGCAGCAGCAACCTCTGCCCCGGGCCGCTTTCGGCGTGGTTTTGAACGATCTCGAGAGCCGGTCCGCGGAGTTCAACGCCTACTTCGGGTACGCGGGAGGGGCACATGCCAGCGCTGCTTCGTAGCCTCTTGCTCTGTTTCGTCGTGTTCGCGGCGCCTGTGGCGGCCCTGTCCCAGGCAGCCCGCGAGAGCCTCCTCATCGGGGCGGGTGATCTGGTGGCGGTTCACGTTTTCCGGGAGGACGACCTCGATACGAAGTCTCGCGTCAAGGATGCCGGGACCATCACGCTACCGCTGATTGGCTCGATCGATATCGCAGGCATGTCGCCTTCTGATGCTGCCGAGGCCATCGCGCAACAGTACAGCGGGCGTGGCTTTCTGGCTCACCCGCAGGTCTCCGTGCTGGTCGAGCAGTCTGCCACCGGGCAGGTCGCCGTACTTGGGGAGGTCGCGCACCCAGGCGCGGTAGCCATCAGCAATCCCCGCAACCTGCTCGACGTGCTTGCGGAAGCGGGCGGTTTGTTAAAAACAGCAGACCGCCGCGTCACTGTCAGCCACCCTGGGGGCGCCTCTGTCACAGTGCTGGTTGCAAATGAAGCTGCCTCCCAGCTCACCGCAATCAGCATCCTGGTCGCGCCGGGAGACACGGTACTGGTTCCCCGCGCGGGCATCGTCTACGTGCTTGGGGATGTCGGCCGGCCCGGCGGGTATCTCATGCAGGACGACGCGCAGCTTTCACTGATGCAGGCGCTGGCTCTCGCCGATGGCGTGTCGCGGACAGCGGCGGAAGGAAGCGCCCGGCTGATCCGCAAGGTCAATGGCATGCCGGCCACGACGCCGCTGCATTTGAAGGCGATCGAGCGCGGTACGGCCAAGGACCTGGCTCTTGAGAACAACGACATCGTGTACGTCCCCTTTTCATTTACCAAGAACCTGGCGCTGGGGGCTTCTACAGTCGCGGCGTCGGCGTCATCCGCCATCATCTACGCGGCGTTTTAAGGTGCGCATCCTTGGCCGCATCCGCATGGAAGACATAGCCGTTGTGTTGCTGCTGCTCTTCTTCGGCGTGTCTGGCTCGATCCCGGGGATCGCTCCCAACCAGGCGAGCGAGATGACCGGCGCGGCAGCCACCCGGCTGCAGATCGTCGTCGGCCTCGGGACCCAGGCAGTGGTCAATGGAACCATTGCTTTCCTGCTTCTGCGCTGGTCGCGACTGGTGTTGCGGCACCCGGCCGTACTTGCCGCGCCCTGCATCCTGGCAGCGTGGGCAGTGGTTTCGACACTCTGGTCGCAGGATCCACTACTGACGCTGCGGCGCTCGCTTCCGTTTGCGCTCGCGGCGGCACTGGGCGTTCTGCTCGCCTTGCGCTTCACTCCGCAGCGTCTTCTCCTGCTGCTGCAGGTCACCTTTCTCGTTCTGGCATGCGGCACGGCAATCGTCGCCCTCGGTTTCCCGGCGATCGGGCTGGATGCGTCAACCGGCCATGGCGGCGACTGGCAGGGCGTGTTCACCCAGAAAAACGCCTGCGGTCGGGCAATGGTTTTTGCCGTGGCCGCTGCACTCTGCTCGGCACGCTACTCCGTCTTCTCTGTCGCCGCGGTTCTTGTTTTTGGGGCGGAATTGTTGCTCAGTGGCTCCCGCGGGGCATGGTTGCTCGGTGCTGTCCTGGCGGCGTGCCTGCTTCTGTTCCGCGCCAGCTGCCGCTTGACGCAGAAAGCACGAACGGCTCTGCTCGCGTTCTCCGCTCTCGGGAGTGCCGGCGTGGCAGCCGTCGCGGTGCTGCGCTTCGCCACGCTTGCCGCGCTGCTCCACCGTGATCCCACCCTCACGGGCCGCACGGCCATCTGGCACCAGGTGTGGATCTCCATCCTCCACCGCCCTTTGCTGGGCTACGGCTTTGCCGCGTTCTGGCGAGGGGCGCAGGGTGCTTCCTGGGACATCGTGGTCGCGCTCAAGTTCGTTCTCTTCCACGCCCACAATGGTTTTCTCGAAATATGGCTGGAGCTCGGGGCTGTCGGGCTGCTCCTGTTTGCCGGCGGATTCGTCCGCGCTGCGTGGCTCCTATGGCCTGAGCTCCAGGCCGGCCGCTTCGACACAGCTGCGTGGCCTTTCGCCATGCTCCTGCTGGTCGCTCTCTATGACCTGGATGAGAATACGCTGGTCTCGTTCAATGGCATCTTCTGGGTTCTCTACACAGCCGCGCTCGCGCAGATCGAGCTCCTCGCGGCTGGCCGCAAGCAGGCGCCTCGGCGCTCCCCCGCCTGCGCTCGCCGGTCATGGGCCTGGTCGCCGCAGCGCGACATGTCGCCTGCCGCACAGGGCACCCCATGGCTGTAGCCGCCCTGTTTCCGCTGGCGGGCGCCGGTGTTTGTGCCAGTGTCGGGGGAGAAGCCCGAGCGCAGGATGCGCCCAACATGCCGCGGTTCTCGCAGCCCGGGCTCGATGTCCTGCGCCTGGCGGCCTTCCTGATGGTCTGGCTTTCGCATGCGCTGCTCAGCTTTGCCGGGCTCCTCCCTCCTCGGCCGCTTACTCTCGTCGCAGGCGCTGGGTCCTGCGGCGTTCCCGTTTTCTTCTTCCTCTCCGCTTACCTCATCACGGAGCTGCTGCGACGGGAAAGAGCAGCAACGGGCACCGTGCACGTGGGCAGCTTCTACATGCGGCGCATCCTGCGTATCTGGCCGCTCTACTTCGGGGTACTCGCCATTTATGCTTTGCTGGGCCTGCGCTTCCACGGCTTTCGCATAGAACCGGGGCGGCTGCTGGCATTCAGCCTGCTCGCTGGCAACTGGTACATGGTGGCGCATCCCGCCATCACCACACCGCTGCGCGCGCTCTGGAGCATTTCGGTAGAAGAGCAGTGGTACCTGCTGTTTCCGCTGCTTCGCCGGGCTCTCGGCTGGAGGCAGATCCTTGCCGTCTGCGCGGGCATCATCATCGTGGCACAGCTGCTGCTGTTTGCCCTCCCGCGCCACGGCTCGCAGCGCATGCTGCACGTCACCGCCTGGACCAACAGCGGGGTGCAGTTTGAGTACCTCGCGCTCGGCGCTGCGGCCGCGCTCCTGCTCGATGGCCGGCTGCCATCCCCTGCCCGCGTATGGCGCCTGCTCCTGCTCTTCTCGGCAGCCGCGGCTTTTCTGCTTGCTTCCGGCTGGTGCCATATTCGGGAGCCGGGGGTCCTCCACTCTGCGTCCTCACTGATCCTGGGCTACGCCCTGGCGGGTGTGGGCGCGGCGGCGCTGTTCTTCTCCTTCCTGGGTATGCCGGCGTCGCGGTGCCCGGCGCCGCTGGTCCGCCTGGGCAGGCTTTCCTTCGGGCTGTATGTCTTTCACGAAGCAGGATTCTTTCTTGCCAATGCGGTTGCGCGCCACGCCGGTCTGCGGGTCAGCGTCGCTGAAGTCTGCTTTGAGAAGCTATCTGCCCTGGCACTTACCGCCGGGCTCGCCTTTGCGAGTTACTACCTGTGGGAAAAGCCGTTCCTGCGGCAGAAGCAGCGCTGGACGCTGGTTCGCAGCGGGTTGCCGGCATGACGCGGCGGGTGCTCATCTTCCGTGAGGAGCTGCTGCCCCGCTCGGAAACCTTTATCGCCGCGCAGGCAGCCGCCCTGCTGCGATACCAACCCATCTTTGCGGGTCTGCGACAGAGCCAGGCCTCGCTGCCGCTGCCGTCCCTGCCGCTGCTGCCGGCAAGTTCGTTGCGGAGGATCGGGACGTTCTTCGGGCAGTCCTGGATCACGCCGTCCTTCTCTGCTTCGCTGCAGGCACAGCAAGCCAGCCTCATCCATGCGCATTTCGCGCTCGACGCAGTGGAAGCCCTGCCGGTGAAAAAGGCCCTGCGGCTTCCGCTGGTTGTTACCCTGCACGGTTTTGACATCATGTGCTCGGATGAAGCGCATGGCCGTACGCGACGCGGCCGCCACTACCTGGCGCACCTGGCGCAGCTCTGGTCGCTCGCGGCCACCTTCATCTGCGTGTCCGCCGCCATCCGGGACAAGGCGCGGGAGCGAGGTTTTCCCGCCAGTAAACTCCGCGTCCTGCCGATCGGTATCGATACAGAGGCGCTTGCTCTTGCGCCCGCCCTCGCGCCGACCGAGGCGCCGACCATCCTGTTCGTCGGCAGGCTGGTTGAGAAGAAAGGCTGCGATTTTCTTCTCGAAGCTATGTCGCGCGTGCAGCGGGAGCTGCCGCAAGCCCGGTTGATCGTTGCCGGCGATGGCCCGGAACGTCCCGGTCTCGAGGCTCGTGCGCGCATGATGACGTGGGGTACGCGCTTCCTCGGACCGCAGACGCCGGCGCAGGTCCATGCGCTGATGCGCACCGCCCACTGCCTCGCGGCTCCATCGGTAACAGCCAGGGACGGGGACGCGGAAGGGCTGCCGACCGTGCTGTGCGAAGCGCTTGCGATTGGCCTGCCGGTCGCAAGCACGGTGCACTCGGGCATCCCGGAGCTGATCACGCACCGGGCGCAAGGCCTGCTTGCCCCCGAGCGCGACGTAGCGGCGCTGTCCGCCAACCTCATCGCTTTATGCAGCGATAGGGCGCTGGCAGAGGCCATGCGGACCGCTGGCCGCAGGCGCGTGGAGGAGCGCTACGACCTGGCCACGCAGACGTGCCTGCTGGAGGACTTGTATGACGAGGCGATCGCACGGGACCCTTGTGAGGCGCCGGATGAGGGAGCCGGGAAGACAGAGCGACGGCTTTTCCTGCCACAGCTGGCGGGCGGCCTGCGTGATCCGGCGATGGCCTGTGTGCGTCCCTCCGCGGCATTTCACGCGGGGCAAGAGAAGCGCGGGATCTCGTGACCTGGAAGGCTACCCTTACCACCCTGGCCCGAGCCCGAGCCCGACCCCGACCCAGAGCCCGACCCCTACCCATGGAGACAGGCGGCAGCCCTGGGGAGCCCGATGGTGCGGCGCCGGGTGCGACGGAGCGCCCTACCGCAAGCGAACGTGGCTCCCCGAGGCTGCGGCACCAGGCGGTGTGGCTGCTCTCCGGCAGCGGGCTGGCCATGGTGTTCCAGGCGATCTATTTCCTGCTGATCGGTCGTATGCTTGGTGCGCAGGAGTACGGCGCGTTTGTGGGCGTCGTCGCGCTGGTCAACGTCGGCTCGCAGTTCTCCTCGCTCGGCATGGAAATGGTGCTGCTGCGCACAGTCGCGCGTGACCGTTCCGCATTCGCCCCGAGCTGGTCGCGCGCACTGCAGATCGCAGGCTGCGGTTTTCTGCTGCTGCTGGGGTCCATCCTCGCCTACGGCCACTTCTTTTTACCGCCATCGCTGCGCCAGCTGCTGCCGTATCTTGCCGTGTCAGACGCGCTGTTCGGCAAGCTGACCCAGCTCGGCAGCCGGGCGCTGCAGGGCGCGGACCATGCACGCTGGAGCGCGAAGCTGGGGGCGCTGACTAATGCCGCGCGCGCCGCGACGGCCGCCAGCCTCTTCGTCTGGGCGGCGATGCACCAGGCGCATGGCTCCACCCACCTGTCTGTGCTGCGATGGGTGCAGCTGTACTGCTTCACCTCGCTTCTTGTTGCGCTGATCAGCCTCGGGGTGGTGACTAGGCTGCTGGGGCGCCCAAGATGGGCGCGAGTGCGCCGCGCCCACCTTGCCGAGGGCCTTGCGTTTTCCTTTTCAAGCTCCGCGATCTCGGTCTACAACGACATCGATAAGACCCTGCTCGTCTCGCATGGCATGCTGGCAGCGGCAGGCATTTACGCCGCGGCGTACCGGGTGATCGATGTGGTCTCGACACCGATCGTCAGTCTCTTTGCCGCCGCCTCCCCGCGGCTCTTCCGCGTGGGCGCTGCCGACGGGGCAGCGGGTGCGGAAAAGGCAGCACGCGGCCTCCTGCGCTGGGCGGCACCCTTTGCGCTGGCGACCATACCCTTGCTGGCGTTGACCGCGCCGCTGTTTCCCCGGCTTTTCGGGCACTCCTTCGCGGCCTCGGTCAGCGCGCTGCGTTTTCTCTGCCTGCTCCCCCTGCTGCGCGCCCTGCATTACGCGTGGGGCACGGCGATCACGGCCTGCGCCAGCCAGTGGGTGCGCACAGCCGCGCAAGCCGGCGCTGCCGTACTGAATCTGTCACTGAACCTGTGGCTGATTCCCAGGTGGGGCTGGCGTGGTGCGGCGATTGCAAGCCTGCTTACCGACGGCAGCCTGGCCCTCGCGAGCTACCTGATTCTGCGCGTCCTCCTGGCACGGCAGACTGTGCGCGTCCTCCTGGCACGGCACGGTGCCGGCCCGGCTCAGACCGCGATCGATTCCGTGGCGGCGCGCTTCAGTGCATCTACAGACGACACCATGCTCGTGCACAAGGTCAGCAGCGGTGAGTCCTGATCGCCTACCTGCTGCCTCATCTCGGCGAGTGCGCCGGCGGTCGCGGCAACCGCCTGGTCGGCATCGGCGACAGTCGCCGACTGCGCGCCCGGCGCAGGGGTGATGCCTGCGACCTGCAGCGCCGCTATGGTGTGCAGGGCACTTCGATTCTGGTCGAGGAAACGCTGCAGCGCGGGTACGCGCCCGGGCTGGAAGGAGCCGCGTGCCCCCGCCGGCAGCTGGTCTGACTCAAACAGTGCTATGTCGAGCAGGAACAGCGAGCGCATGGCCGGCTGCATGCGCTGCATCCGTTCCCGCTCGCGAAGCTGCAGCGCCCGCCGGGGACCGAATTCGAACTGCACCGCATCCGCCTGGGCGTTCATCTGGCTGAAACCGTCATTGATCGACTCCCGGAGCTGCCGCAGCTGCTGCATGGCGGGGTTCGAGTCGTGCCTTTCCGTGGTCGCGATGGCACACACCAGATCGCCCAGCATCTGCAGGTTCCTGGCGAGCAGCGATCCCATGCGTTCGGTCGCCCGCGGCGCGGCGAACTGGTCGAAGACAAGCCACATGGCGACCAGCCCGAAGAGCACACCCACGACGCGATCCCTGGCCACCGCGAGCGAAATCTGTTCAAAGGGTTCCTGCAGATTGACCAGATAGAAAGCCAGCGCGATCTGCAGGCCGAAATAGGAGAGTCGCGGGCTGGAAGTGGCGAACCATGCGGCCACAGCCGAAACAATGATGAAAAAGAGCGTGAATGCGGTGATCGAGTCCATGTAGGGCAGCAGAAACACCTGCGCCGGGAGAGAGATGAAGAAGCCCCCGACGATGGCGCCCGACAGGCGCAGCAACTGCTTCTGTCGTGAGGAGCCAACCGTACCCAGCGCGGTGATGATGCAGGTAGCAACGGAGGTGTTGATTCCCGGCCAGTCGATCCCGTTGTAGACCACGTAGCAGAGGGTCGTTGCCAGGCAGCCGCGCAGTGCAAAGACGAGGTGCTCCCGGTTGCTGAAGGCATCGGGTGAAAAGATTTCTCGGGGATTGGAACCCAGCATGGTGAGCACGATGCGGGCACGGCTGCGGGCCTCGTCCGCGCCGCTATGCAAGGCTTCCTGCTGCTCGCTCACGATACCGAACGAGTTGAAGATATCGCTGAGCAGGGCGACACCGCGTTCAATCTCCGGCAGGATCGGCAGGAAGTCCGAAGCGGCTTCGCTGCCATCCCAGCCGGGCAGGCTGCTGCTGCCGATACGGTTGATGTCGGGCAGGGCTTTCACCCCGGCAGCCTGGGCGAGCACGGTTTCCCCGAGCGCACGCAGCCGCCTGCTTTCCTGCGTGTCGGGCAGTCTGCCGGCCGCAAGGCCATCCAGCGCGGCGGCGCATAGCTCGACGAGGCGTCCACTCAAGGCTACGACCGCGGAGACACGGGCGCGCTCTTCAGCAGTGATGCCGGCGCGGATCAGCTGACGCCGCAGGCCGCTCGGCCCCACCATGGCGTACTGCAGCAGTCGGGCTTCGTCGGCCTTCGCGGGCGACTCCCCCTCAGCCGCACACCGCAGCATGAGACCGGCTACATGCAATCGGTCCGCGATGCCCGCGAGCACCGGATCCTCGGGATGGAACGACCGGTATACGGCTTCCACAAACAGGGTCGACAGCGCACCGATGATCACCGACAGCAGGGTATAGAGGGTCAGCGCGACCTTGATATTTACCTCGCCGGCGCGGTCCCAGATCGGGATAGCTGTTGCGATGAGAAAGGAAAATCCAGCCGCGAGGCCGTAATTCTTTGCCGTCCCCATCACGAAGAAGATGAGGTAGAAGGACCCGATCACCCACAGGAAGTGGGTGACGGGTGAGTCGACAAACAAGGCGATACCGAGCAGGACATAGAGCGTGGCAAGGCAGAAGAACGCGATGGTGAGCCAGGTCTGCTGCACCGTGTTGCGCAGGCTCTCGCGCGAAATGACAAGTGCATAGTAGCCGCCCAGTGCGCCGCCGGGCAGGTGAAACGTCATGATAATGAGCATGGTGAGGGTCGCGCCCAGCACCATCCGGGTCACCAGCGACGCCCGTCCGGGGAAGGGAGCCAGCTCGCGCCGAAGGAACTCCCCGAACCAGGTGATGGCAGACTGGGCCGGGGCAGACTGGGCTGCCGCAGACTCAGGGGCGTGCGGGGGCGTGGCGCCGGCCGGCTCTGGCAGCGGCGGCGCGCTCACCAGCCCTTGTCGCCCCGCACCACGACCACGGCGGATTCGGCAATGCGGAATTCGTTGGGCGCCGGGTCGAGCACGCGGATCCGCACCGGGAAGCGTGAAGCAAGATGCACCCACGAGAGGGTGCGCTGGATATCCGGCAGCCCCGCCGACAACGAGCCGACGGTACTCGCGTCGGGTGCTACGCCGAAGCTCGCATTCTCAACAATGCCGCGATACAGCCGTTTTGGATCGCTCATCAGGTACACATCCACGTGCATGCCGGGCAGGATGCGGTGCAACTGGGTCTCGCGAAAGTTGGCGATCACCCACCAGACCCGCGTGTCGATCAGAAGGAAGACCTGCTCGCCGGCATGGGCGAAGGCGCCTTCGGACAGGGTGAGGTTGGTGACACGGGCGTCAAATGGCGCACGCACGACGCAGTTGTCGAGGTTGTACTCGGCATTCTGCACGGCCGAAAGCCGTCCGCCGCGCTGGGCCGTGTAGGGCTCAAGCGTGGTGACCGCGTTCTGCGACTGCTGCCCTTGCGCCTGCGACTGGAAGACGCTGGAACGGGAGGCCGTCACAGCCGAATAGCTGGACTGCAACCGTGCCTGTGACAATCGCAGCTGCGCTTCCGCCTGCCTGACTGCCAGCTCCTTGGCCGCAGTGCCGGTACGCAGCTGGTCTACCTGGTCGACGGTGACAAACTGCTTGGCGAGCAGCGGCTCCACGCGGTGCAGGTTGTTCAGCGAGTAGGTGTACTCCGCCTGTGCGCGGGCCAGCGCAGCCTGCGCGTTGCCCACGTCCGCTGCGGCTTCATCGACGCCACTGGTCGCGCGGCCCACGTTTGCTTCCGCTGTGCGCGTGGCTGCCTGGGAGGCTAGGGCTGCACTTTGTTCGGCACGGATCTGACGCGACGCGTCGTAGATCTGGCCTTCCAGCTGCGCCTGGTCAGACTGTGCGCGCTCCAGCGCATACCGGTATGGCCGGTCGTCGATGCGGAACAGGACCTCCCCGGCGCGCACCTGCTCGTTGTCATGCACATGCACCTCGGTGATGGGGCCGTTCACCAGCGGCGCCATACCGATGTAGTTGGCGAACACCTCGGCATCGTTGGTGCGCGGATAGCGATTCGTATGCGCGATGACGACGGCGATGGCCACGACGGCGAGCAGCACGATGGCCGCGCTCACGAATCGTCCGGCCATGGTCTGGCGAGGGGCCGTCGGCTCCTCCTGCCTCGGCTGTTCCTGCCTGGGCCGGCCGGGCTTCGCCTCGCCCGGGGTGTCGGCGTCCTGCTTCTGCGGGGCAGCCGGCTCAGCTCTCCGCTCGTCCACCAGTGTGCCGAGGTGCGGAGCATTGTCTTCTGCCATGCGGGGAACTCCTTTCCGGCCTTGTGTCGATTGCGTGCTCACCCGAAGAACAGCAGCCAGAGCGCCAGCGAGAAACAGGTCGCCACTGCCGGGTAAACCAGCAGTGGCGGGGATAACTGCTCGTGCAGTTCGAGCTTCAGGAGGAGCAGATGCAGCAGAAAGGCCAGCAGTACCCCGACCACGGTGCAGAAGAGCCAGCCGGGGAAAAAGGAGCCCAAAATGCTGAAGTCCGGCGAACGCCGGCAGCCGCTCAGCAGCAGCAGCGTCGCTGTCGGTGCACAGCTGCGTGCGGTTGCGATGGCTCGGCGGGCTGGGGAGGGGTATCGCATCATCCTTCGCTCTATTCTCTACTGCTTGCTGGCGCTGCCGCGGGGGGCGGGGGAATCGGTGGTGCGGCCCGGGGGGGCGGCAGTGGCATGCCCTGGGCCGGGGGCAGCACCGCTGGGCCGCCGTGCGAGCGCAGCAGCGCGCCGGTGCGGAAGCTGAGCGTGGTCGCCTGCTGGAACACGTTGGTACGCGCTGTGACTTCCTCGGATCGAGCCTGCGCCAGCGTGCGCTGGGTGGCGACCAAGTCCACCAGTGTGCGCACGCCGTCGCTGTAGGCCTCGGCCGCCGCGGAGTAGGAGATCTGGGCGGCGCCGAGCGCGGCATCGGCTGCCGCCTGTTGGGCAAAGGCCGTTTCGGTATTGGTGTAGGCGGTCCACACCTGGTCTTCTACCGTGTCACGGGCGGCGTCAAGCTCGGCCTGCGCGGTCGCTCGCTCGGCCAGCGCCTGCGCGACCTGCGCGGCGCGGCGCCCTCCGTCAAACAGGGTCCAGGTCAGGTTGAGCTGGGCGTTCCACACCCCGGTCGCCGCGTACAAGCCGGGCAGCTGGTCCTGCTCGCCATAGGCGCGCACCCGCCCCTGCACGCCAGAGAATGTGATTTGGGGCAGGTAGGCGGTGCGCGCCTGGCGGATGCGCTGGTCGGCGGCTGCGAGGCGCGCCTCGCGCTGCAGCAGGTCAGGCCGGTTCTGCAGGGCATGCGCGGTTGACTCCGCAGCCGTTTCCGCGAGCGCGGCAGGCGGCGCCAGCTGCTCCAGGGGAATGATGGGGAGCACGGTCGAGGCAGGCAGACGCAGCGTGGTCGCGAGGTCCGCCTGCGCATTGGATTGCGTCCCCTGCAGGCTCGTCAGCTCGTAGGCCGCCTGGGCCGCGGCCGCCCGTGCCTCGAGCGAGTCCGGCAGCGTGGCCAGCCCCTGCGCCAGGCGTGCATCGACCGCGCTGGCTACCGTCTGCGCATTCTCGAGGTTCGCCTTCGCGGCTGCCACCTGTCCCAGGGCATTGAGCAGCAGGTAGTAACTCCGGGTCACCGCGTCGATCACTGCTAGATGCGTGTTGTTGAACGCGAAGTCGGTTGCGTACAGGTCGTAGCGGGCCGCGCGCAGGGCATCGACACGGGCGTTCCAGTCGAAAATCGTGTAGGTAAGTTCCAGCGCCGGCTCGATCAAGCCTTCCGTCTGGCGCACGAATTCAGTGTTGAACAAGACGCCGGTCCGCGTGGTCTGGCCCAGTACCAGGCCGGTCAGGGTGGGGTACAGCGCAGAGCGGGCGATGCCTTTCCGGGCGGCTGCCGCGCGCGCACGCTCCCACGCCGCATGTGTTTCCGGGTTGCGCCGCTCGGCAAGGTCGACCAGCGCTGCCAGCGACAGCGGTTCCGCCGCGGTCGGGAGCGGTTCGCCTTCGCCAGGGGCGGATAGATGCAGGCCGGCAGGTGGCTGCCACGGGATGGAAGCGGCGGACGGCAGCTGCTGGGCCGCCGCCACGTGAAAGGCAGAAGCTACGGTCAGGCACAGGGTGGTACGGCGGAAGCTGAGGTTCGCTTGCTTCAAATTCCGGGCGCTCCCGTCCTCGTTGATCGTGCTTCCCCTTTGAGGATGCATGCCGTGTCGTCACACGCAGCTGCACGCGCGGCTCTGGACCGGCGGCCCTGGACCGGCAAGGCTGCTTCCCCAGGTTAGATTGCAACCGGGTCATTCGGCTCGGATGTTGCCCTGTGCGCCGAGCCTACATGACCAGCAGGATCTTGCCTGTGTGGCCGCCCTCTTCCATAGCCCGATGCGCCGCTGCTGCTTCGGCCAGGGGGAAGCGGCTATGAACAACGGGCCGGATGGAGCCAGCAGTGACCAGCGGCCAGATTTCACTTTCGATCTCGTTACGCAGGGCGCGCTTCTCCTCCACCGGGCGGTTTCGCAGCGTGGACCCGGTAAGGACAAGGCGTTTCTGCATCACCATGCGCAGGTCGCACTCGACCGTGCTGCCCCTGGATGTGGCGATTTGGACCAGTCTGCCACCCTTGCCGAGCAGTTCCACGTGCTGCGGGAAGTATGGTCCGGCAATCATGTCGAGGATACTGTCGACACCCTGCGGAGCCCACTGCCGTATTGCAGCGGCCCAGTCGCCGTGGTAATCGGCAGCCATTTCCGCCCCGAGTGCAAGGCAGCCCGCGCATTTCGCCGCCGAACCCGCTGTTGCGGCCGCATGGATCCCCCGGGCGTGCGCCATCTGCAAGGCCATCGAGCCGATGCCACTGGTGCCACCCTGCACCAGCAGGCGCTCGCCTGCATACACCCGCGCCGCGGCTGCCTGCCCTGGCGCAGCAGAAAAGAGGTTGGCCCACACCGTGAAGACGGCCTCAGGCAGCGCCGCCGCATCGATCGGCGACACCGTTGCGGGCACGGGGAGGCACGAGCCGATCGGGGCTACGGCGTACTCGGCATAGCCACCGCCGGCGAGCAGCGCACAGACGAGATCTCCTGGCTGCCAGGCTTTTCGCGTGTCGTTGGGGTCGGCAGCGGGACCGACGGAGACGATTTCGCCCGAGACCTCAAGCCCCAGCAATGGCGAAGCACCGGGTGGCGGTGGGTAGTGGCCCTGTCGCTGGAGCAGGTCGGCCCGGTTGACCCCGGCGGCGTGGACGCGGATCAGGACCTCGCCCGGGCCAGCCACGGGCTCGGCGACTTCGGAGAGCGCAAGCTGCTCTGGTCCGCCTGGCTGCTGGATGGTGATGGCACGCATGCGGGGTTGGATGCGGCGGAGGCAGATCGGCCGGAGGCCGTGATCGAGACGCCACCCCAAACACCGGGTCATCTCCGAAACACCGGGTCATCCCGAAACACTGGGCCATCACGAAACACCGGGTCATCTCCGAAACACTGGGTCATGCCGAAACACTGGGTCCATCCCGAAACACTGGGTCATCCCGAAACACCGGGTCATCCCGAAACACCGGGTCATCCTGAGCGTAGCCGAAGGACCTGCGGTTGACCCTGCTCCCCTTGGGAGAACACCACAGGTCCGACTAAGCACCGACCTGGCGGCGCCTGCTTCGCTCAGAATGACCCGGTTCGGGTGTGGCGACTGCTGTAAGGTCGACCAACGCCGGACGTGAGGACCCGTGCGACAAGTAGCGACACCGTCAGCCAGGCCCCTGCTCTGCCAGTGCCCAGGCGATCACCGTCTCGCCGTGCAGCCCGGCGGCCGCGAGTTCGGCGTCCAGCTCTGACTCCAGTGCGTGATGTTGCAGGTACATCTCCCCTCGCAGCACGTGCTCCTCGTTCGCGCCGGTGTAGCAGAGCTCGCACACGCCGATGCCGTTCTCGCCCTGGACCGGCGGCCCGAAGATCCGGCAGGTCAGCGGCCGTGCACTGTACAGCTCACAGCGCCCCGTCGCGGGGTCAAGCACCGGGCAGGCCTCGTCGGCTTCGGGCAGGTCCGCGAACGTATCCCACGGGCTCGCGTCTGCTGCGCCTTCTGCCAGGTCACTTGCGACCAGCTCGTCGTGCGCCGCCTCATCCAGAATTGACCCTGCCGGGCCGGGGATGTCGGGGTGCAGCAGCCCGGTGCCCGGGTCACCCGGAAAGTGGGCGCGCAGCCTCGCAACCGCCGCCCTGGCGCGTGCCGCAATGCGACCCGCGCGCTCGGGCGATTCGGCGCGCACAAGGCCGAGACCCTGCCGGAGCCGCGCGGCGTCCAGCTGCGAGATTCGGAAAACACCATGGCAGCAGGGCGTGCAGCCCGGTTTGCAGGCCAGCCACGCGCCCCCGCGACGGGTCGCATCCGCCAGGGAAGCATCGACAATCTGGACCAGTTCGGCATCGCGCGGAGGCAGCACCTCTTCATTCTCACACCGCATTTCTGCGCCCTCGCGCATTGCCCCTCGGCCGGCTCGGTTAGCATGGGGCATCTGGGCGGCACCAGCGAGGAGCAGCATTGTGCGGGGAGCAAAGAAGAAAGTAGCGATCCTGGGGTTCGGCACCGTGGGCTCATCCGTGGCTCGCATCCTGCTGGAAGGCCAGGCGGCCAGCGAGCTCGAGCTGACCTATGTCTACAACCGCGGGGTAGAGCGCAAGCGCGCTGCCTGGGTGCGGGACACGGTGCGCTGGACCGAGAGCGTGGACGATGTTCTCCAGTCCGATGCCGACGTGATCGTCGAGCTGGTCGGCGGGCTCGATCCAGCCGGCGACTGGGTGCGGCGCGCCCTCGGCGCCGGCAAGAGCGTGGTCACCGCCAACAAGAAGCTGATTGCCGCGCACGGCATCGCGCTGCACACGCTGGCCCGCCAGCATGACGCGCACCTGTTTTACGGGGCAGCAGTGGCAGGCGGCATCCCGGTCATCCCGGGGCTGCAGCAGGGACTCGCCGGGGAGCGCATCGAGCGTATCGAAGGCATCCTGAACGGCACCTGCAACTACATCCTGAGTGGCATGGAGGATGGCGCGGAATACGGACCCATGCTGGCCGAAGCGCAGGCCCGCGGCTACGCGGAAGCTGACCCGACCGAGGACGTCGGCGGCTTCGACGCGCGGGCCAAGCTGGTCATCCTGTCGCGCCTCGCGCTCCGGGCCAACGTCCCGGCGGACGCAGTCCGCTGCCGCGCCATCACCCGCCTGACCGCTGTCGATTTCGACTATGCCCGGCTGCTGGGCTGTACCATCCGCCAGGTTTCGCGTGCGGAGCTCGCGGCTGACGGCAGCGTGGTAGCGATCGTCGGGCCCATGCTGGTGCCGCTGCGTTCGCCGCTGGCCTGGTCGCGCGGTACGGAAAACATGGTGCTGGTCGGCGGCGCATTTGGTGGCGATGTTGTTTTCTCCGGCCATGGCGCCGGCGGCCATCCCACCGCAGTCGCGGTTGTTTCTGACCTACTGGCCATCGCCCATGGTTCGGGGGCGGTCGAGCTGCCCAGCCGCGAGGCAGAGGTCTCGAGCGACCTGCATCTGCGCCACGCCGTACGGTTTGTGGTCAAGGATCGCCCCGGAATCGTAGCTGGCATCGCTGCCGCGCTTGCCCGCGAGAGCATCAATATCGACGCGCTGCTGCAGAGGCCCGGCCATAGCAAGGCGACGTTGCCCTTTGTCGTCACCGTCGAGCCGTGTGCCAGCTCCGCACTGCGCCGCGCCCTGGCCGAAGTGGAACAGGTGGATTGCCTGCTGGAGCCGCCGCTCGAGATGGAGATCCTGGAGCAGGCGTAGGCGCATGCCGGGCAGGATTTGCCCCGGCTTGCAACGCTGACGCCAGGTGATTTAGAAACCGCGTATGAGCCCTCGCCTGCCGCGAGTGAGCACGCAAAATCGCTACGGCGGAGCCGTCCTGTTCGGCCGTACACCGGCGCTAGGTCTTCGGTAACGTACACAATGCAACAGAGCTGGCGGCATTCCCTCCTGTAGCATCCAAGTCATAACAGCCATGGAACACACACCGCGCACTGCCGCATCGCACCTGCTGCCGTCTACGTTTCCCGAGAACCCCGATCACCTCCCCGAGTGCTCCATCACCGTCAACGGCGCAACCACTCACGCCCTGGCCGGCGAGCGGCTGATCGATGCACTGCAACGCACGCTCGGCGGGACCAAGAGCGAGGTGCCGCATGTGTGCTATCTGCCCCAGCTGGGTCCGATCCAGACCTGCGATACCTGCATGGTCGAGGTAGACGGAGCCCTGGTGCGCGCATGCGCCACCAAGGTGACGGCTGCGGCAAATGTCGTGACCGAGTCATCGCGCGCGCGCAATGCGCAGAAGGAAGCCTTCGACCGCATCCTCGGCAACCACCTGCTGTACTGCACGGTGTGTGACAACAACAACGGCAATTGCACGGTGCATAATACGACCGGGCTGCTGGAGGTGGTGCACCAGGAGCACCCCTATCTGCCCAAGCCGTATGCGAAGGATGAGAGCAATCCGTTCTATCGCTATGACCCGGATCAGTGCATCCTGTGCGGCCGCTGCGTGCAGGCCTGCCAGGATTACCAGGTCAATGAAACGCTTTCGATCAACTGGGAAGACCCGCACCCCCGGGTGCAGTGGGATGGCGGCCACGAGATTGCCGGCTCCAGTTGCGTGAGCTGCGGTCACTGCATCACGGTGTGCCCCTGCAATGCGCTGATGGAGAAGTCGATGATCGGCCAGGCAGGCTACATGACCAGCTGGCCAGCCGGGGCGCTCGAAGGCATGATCGACCTGATCAAGGCAATCGAACCCGAGATGGGCTACGGGCCGATTCTGAAAGTTTCTGAAACCGAAGCAGCGATGCGCGAGGTCCGCACCAAGAAGACCAAGACGGTCTGCACCTACTGCGGCGTTGGCTGCTCCTTCGATGTCTGGACCAAGCCGGACAGCCGGCACATCCTGAAAGTGGAGCCATCGCAGGGTGCGGCCAATGACATCTCCACCTGCGTCAAGGGCAAATTTGGCTGGGATTATGTCAACAGCCCGGACCGCCTGAAGCAGCCGCTGATCCGCGAAGGCAACGACTTCCGCCCGGCCAGCTGGGAAGAAGCATTGGACCTGATCGGCAAGAAGTTCAACGCGATCAAGCAGGAGCATGGTCCCGACGCGCTGGGCTTTATCTCCTCGTCCAAGTGCACCAACGAAGAGAATTACCTGATGCAGAAGCTGGCCCGCGCCGTGGTCGGCACCAACAACGTGGATAACTGCTCGCGTTACTGCCAGTCGCCTGCGACCCAGGGGTTGTTCCGCACCGTTGGCTATGGCGGCGACTCGGGCTCCATCCACGACATCGGCAAGGCATCGCTGGTGCTGTGCATCGGTACCAACACGACGGAGAGCCACCCGGTGCTGGCCACCCGCGTGAAGCAGTCGCATAAGCTGCGCGGTCAGAAGCTGATTGTTGCCGACATTCGTGAACACGAGATGGCGCGTCGCGCGGATATCTTCTTCCGCCCGCGACCAGGCACGGATATTGTCTGGCTCTCTGCCATGACCCGCTTCATCCTGGAGAGTGGACTCGGCAAGACTGAGTTCATCGAGCAGTGGGTGAATGGGCTGGATGCCTACCTCGAGAGCATCAGCTGGGCGACCATGGAAGTGGCCGAGCGGGAGTGCGGTATTTCTGCTGATGAGCTGCGGCGGATCGCAACCATTATCGCGAAGGAAGATCGCGTCTGCGTGCTGTGGGCCATGGGCGTAACCCAGCACGTCATGGGCTCCGATACTTCGACAGCGATCTCGAACCTGCTGCTGGCAACCGGCAATTACATGCGGCCAGGGACCGGCGCCTACCCCCTGCGTGGACACAACAATGTGCAGGGCGCAAGCGATTTCGGCTGCATGCCGAACATGTTCCCGGGGTATGAGCACACCGATGACGAGGCAGCACACGCGCGGTATGAGCAGGGCTGGAACGCCAAGCTGCAGAAGGAAAAGGGCCTCGACAACCACCAGATGATCGACGCGATCTACGATGGCAAGCTGCGCGGCGCTTACCTGTTCGGCGAGGATATGTACTCGGCTGATTCGAACGCCAAGCGGGTCGGCGGCGGCTTCGAGCGGCTCGAGTTCTTCGTGGTGCAGGATATCTTCTTCACGGAAACCTGCAAGTTCGCGGATGTCGTCCTTCCGGCTTCGCCCAGCCTTGAGAAAGACGGGACCTTCGTGAATACAGAGCGGCGGATCCAGCGGTTGTACGAAGTGTTTGAGCCGCTGGGCGAATCGAAGCCGGACTGGCGCATTATTCAGGATGTCGCCAACCGACTTGGGGCCAACTGGAAGTACACGCATCCGAGTGAGATCATGCACGAGGCGGCTTCGCTCGCTCCCCTGTTTGCGGGCGTGACCTATGACCGGCTGGAGGGCTACAAGACATTGCAGTGGCCGGTGGCGATCGATGGAACAGACCAGCCGCTGCTGTACACCACGGGCTTTCCGCTGGAGGGCAATAAGGCCATGTTCTACCCGCTCACGCACCGGGTTCCGGCCGAAGTGGAAGATGCCGAGTACGATATCCACCTGAACAATGGGCGCCTGCTGGAGCATTTCCACGAAGGAAATATGACGCTGCGCGTGGCAGGGATTCAGCAGGAAACACCCGAGCGGTGGGTCGAGGTGTCACCCGAGTTCGCCCGCGAACATGACATTGCGACGGGGCAGTGGATCGACCTGAGTTCGCGCCGCGAAACGCTGCGGCTGCAGGTGCTGATCACAGACCGCGTCAAGGGGAACCAGATGTTTGTTCCCCTGACCACCAGCGATAACCGGCCTGTCAACCTGCTGACCAGCAGCGACGTGGACAATGTGACGCATACGCCTGCCTACAAAGAGCTCGCGGTCAAGATGAAAGTGCTCCCGTGGCGTGGCGAGAACCCACTCCGGTCACTGAACTTCCGCAACGGCCACCCCACGCCGCAGCAGGGTGTCGAGGTGGAACGGAAGTGGAAGCGCGCGGATTACAAGCAGCCCGGGACCCCGCCGGAGCTGGTACAGATCCACATTGCCAACGGCCACAAAACGGTCACCACCAACGGCACACGGTAAGAGGACAGATTATGGCGAAGGCACTCGATTTCAGACCTCTTCCCCCCAAGGGGACTGAAGAGGTACAGCGCAAGCTGGACGCAGCCCCGCTGGAGCATGCGGAGGCGGTTCTCAATGCATACCGCTTGCTGCAGACGCTCCACGACACCAACGCGCTCGACTTCGTGCGCGGCCTTCTCGGCGCGGGCGACGAGGTGTTGACGCAGGTGGTCAGCGTCGTCACCTCGCCACAGTCGACCCGCGCGATCCGCAACCTGCTGATCCTTACCGATATCCTCGGCACCATCAGCCCCGATGCCCTGCACCGGGTGGCAAACACGTTGACACCTGCGCTGGCGGAACAACAGGCCGCCGAGCCGCCTTCCATGTTCGCCATCACCAAGCGGCTTTTCTCGAAGGATGTTCGCCGCGCGCTCGGCACCGGTATCACCGTCCTCGAGGGTCTTGGGCGTGCGCTTGGACCAGACAGCGTGGCCAGTTCTGACAAGTAATTGCACGCTCACTGTAGAGAGGCTGAGCCCCATCACGGCTCAGCCTTTTGTTTCTGCAGCCTGTCCGCTCAGACGCGCTGCCTCCCAGGCCTTGGCGTATTTCCAGCTCACATAGCAGGAGTGATACAGGTGCAGCAGCAGGCCCTCGCGCCCATCGAGAAAGCCGCCGCGCAGCAGGTAGTTGTAGGCAAAAGTCGCCACGGGATTGAGCACCACGTTCCACAGGAATGGAAGAATGGCACGGCCCCGCCTGCCGCGACCGAGCACCAGCGGTACGCTCGCGGTGCTGTAGCGATTCATATGCTCGATATACAGCGTGAGTGTCGGGTACGCGTAGTGCAGCAGGTCCGAGTGCAGCCTCGCAGTCGCGCCGTCATACTTGGGAGTGGCGTGCGGCTCGGTATCTTCACGGGCCCACGCGGCGCCATTGCGAAACAGGCGCAGCTTCGGGTCGGGATAGAAGCCGCCGTATCGCATGGGCCGTCCGAGGAAGTAGTTGCGGCGGGGCACCCAGTAGGCTGCTGGCCCTATCTGTCCGGCGGCTTCCCTCGTGAGAAGCGCTTGTATTTCGGCGGCGAGCTCAGGAGTGAACCCCTCGTCTGCATCGAGCGAGAAGACCCAGTCGCGGCTGCAGGCGCGCAGGGCGTTATTCACCTGCCCGCCATAACCTGGCCAGGGATGGGGCAGCACGCGGGCGCCATAGCTTTCGGCCAGGGCCACCGTGCCATCGGTCGAGCCTGAGTCGACCAGCACGATTTCGTCCGCCCAGCTGACCGTAGGCAGAATCCTGCGCAGGTTCGCTTCTTCATTCCGGGCGACGATCGCAATCGAGAGTGTTTGCCGCGCGTGCGTGCTCACGCCGGTGTGCTCAGGAAGCGAGGTATTGCTGGATCAGCCGGCCGGCCAGCGGCTGCAGCGACTCTTTCGTTCGGGGCAGGATGAACTGGGCTGTGCTCTCATCCCACTCCAGCTTGAACGAAGTAGAGAGAGCCGAGATCCAGATCTGCCGCACGGGCGTGTTAGGCGTAATCACGAACTTGCCGCCCGTTTCTTCAAACAGGATGTTGAGCGCCCCGTTATTTTCTTCCACCTCGAAGCCGCCCTCTGCCTCCTGCGCGATAAGCGCCTGCTTCAGGGCCTCAACAGCTTGATCGGCGTGATGTCGAAACTGTGCTTCATCCAGCATGGTTTCCAGTGTACCAAGGCCACCTCGTGGCGGGTGTGCGTGGTGCTCGCATGACTGAGGACCGTTTAACCCCCGTTCACTGTTTATCGCCGAAGCTAGTAAGCGACCAACGGGAGTCCCAAGCGAG
>CAXTEW010000003.1:0-30595 GCA_964243175.1 uncultured Acidobacteriaceae bacterium | reverse complement strand
GTGAGCACGGTGCCGGCGATGCGATGCATGCGCAGGCGCCGGGCCGCCAGCAGCACAACCGACGAAAAGATGGCGAGATGCATGCCCGAAACGACCAGCAGGTGGAAGGAGCCGGTACGCTCAAAGCCCACCCGGGTGCTGTGTTGCAGCGAGGTGCGGTCGCCGGTCAGCATGGCGGTCAGCATGGTCGCGTCTTCTGGCGAAAGCCGGAAGAAATCCGGCAGCCGCTGCGTCGCCGGGAGGCTGCCAAGTGTCAGGGCGCGCGCGCTGGCCACGCTCTGTAACCGGTGCAGTGCGCATGCGAGGCTCGATGGCCCCTGCGACAGCAGGCGCACCTCCCTGGCATCGAGTGAGCCCAGCGCGCCGACGCCCTGGCCCCGCATGTACTCCGCCGCATCCCACACGCCCGGGTCGCCGTAGTGGCTTTCTGCCCGCAGGGCAAGCGTGGCGGCGAGCTGTGTTCCGCAGCGCATGGCGGGCAGCGGCGAGCCGGCGTCGGTGTACACCGTCAGCCGCACGCCACCGTCGAGCGGAACGGCCCGGCCGCCATCGCCTGCGTAGCTGGACAGCCGCAGATCGATACGCTGCTCAATCTCGTTGCGGGTCGTATGTCCGAAGAAAGCCTTGTATGCAGACGGGTGCGCCGCTTCCAGTCGCACCACGGTGCCGGTAAAGGTGCGCGGCTGGGCCTCGGCGGCTAACCAGCCGAGCTGCTGCATGGGGTCCACTGGCGGCTGCAGCTCTGCCGCCAGGCCGCCAAGGGCCAGGAATACGGCGGCCGCGGCGGGCAGCAGCAGCCGCGGCGCATGGTACGCAGCCATCAGCATGGTGGCGCCCAGCAGGAGCGAGCCCAGCAGCAGCCAGGCAGGGGTGACCCAGTGCACCCCTGCTGCTGCAATACCCAGCGCGAAAGCACAGGCGGGCAGCAGCGCGGGCGCGGTCGCAAAGCGAAGCGGTAGCGCCGCTCGATGCGCCAGTGCGCGGCGCCCAGCGCGCGCCGGAGCTGCAAGTGCCGGTGGCAAAAGCCCGGATTGTGGAAGCGCAACGGTCGCAGCCATGGTTACCTATCGCGTACCAGGCCCCGCGACCCCTAACGCAATCGCAGCATGGCTACCGTTTCAAGGTGCGCGGTCTGCGGAAACATATCGATCAGGTGCAGCTGGGAGATGGTGTACCCAGCATCCACCAGCACCACGAGATCGCGTGCCAGGGTTGACGGATCGCAGGACACGTAGGTAATGTGCGCGGAACCGACAGCCGCCAGCAGCCGGCTGCCGTCCATGCCAAGCCCGGCGCGCGGTGGGTCCAGCACGATCCTGTCCGGCACCTGCCCAGCCGCCCGGCTGGCGCGCCCGCGTGCCCGCTCAAGAAACGCCAGGGTGCTGCTCTCGACGACGTGGTGGCCGGGGAGATTGTGCTTGAGACTTGCGGCGGAGACCGGCGCGCCTTCGACAGCAACTACCTCTTCAAAACGGCTGGCCAGCATCTGCGCAAAGAGGCCTACCCCGGCGAATAGATCCCAAGCCAGGCGCCCTGGGCTGCCGCTCGTCGCGAGGTCAGCAAGCTGCTCCACCAGGAAGCGGTTGCCCTGAAAGAAGGCGCCGAGTGCCACGGCATAGCTGTGTTCTCCCACGCGGTAGCGCAGCGCCGGCTCACCCCAGCTGGCGATCATGGCGCCGTCTGCTGCTTCTCCATCGGGTTCGTCCGCCAGCACGCGCGGCTGCCTGCCGCTTGCACGTGCCGGGCGACTGGCTCGCGGCGCCGCCGGGCGAAAAATGCCGGCGCCTCGCAGCTGCGGCACCTGCTCCTGCACGGCAAGGCACAGGCGCTCCAGCTGGTGCTCGTCCCCAAGTACGCCGGCGCCCAGCGCGAACGAAAGCAGCAGAGTCGAACCCTCTCCATCCATGAACAGTTCCACGCCGGCACACCAGGCACCAGCCTGCTGCGCGGCAAAAATCGCGCGCAGGGCAGCCAGCGCCTGCTGCAGCAGCGGCGCAGCGATCGGGCATACATCCACCGGCAGCAGGGAAGCGGAACCACGGCGGCGATAGCCAAGCGCATGTGTCAGTGCATCCACATGCAGCCGGATGCGGTTGCGATACCCCCATGGCTCAGCCGCGTGCGTCGCTAACTCCGGGAGCTCTTGAAGCCGGGCACGCTCAAGTGTTTCGAGCAGGATGCCCCGCTTCATCGCGAGCTCCGCGGGGTAACTCGCGTGCTGATACTGGCAGCCGCCACACGCGCCGTAGTACGGGCACGGCGCGGCGGCCCGTTCAGGCGACGCGGCGAGCACGGCAAGCAGGTCAGCCTCGGCAAAGTTGCCCTTGTCGCGGCGGATTGCTGCCTCCACTGTCTCGCCCGGCAGCGTCATCGGTACAAAGACAGCTTTGCCCTCGACCCGCGCCAGGCCTGCTCCGCCGTAGATTGCCTTTTCTATGTGCAGCTTCACCCGTCGCTCCGCATGTAGAACAGGCTCAGCCTCGGAACCGCATACTTTTCGAGCAGCCGCTTGTCGAGGAACTGCTGTTCGATCTGGCGGATCTGTGCGACCTGCATGCGGCTGCGGTACGGCGCAATTTCGCGCGCGGCCTGCGCTCGTAGAGCGGCTAACTCAGCTTCCGGCAAAGTCGCCAGCAGCATCGCGAGGAGTTTCTCTTCCAGCGCTCGCAGCGTCTGCTCCAGCTCTTCTACCTGCGGCTGCCGGGCGCGTGCTTCCGCGGCAAGCTCATCGAGGCGCACCGCCGTCGCGTCTGCCAGCTCCCGCGCCGCCGCGGGCAGGCTTGCTGTTGCCCCTAACTGCTGCCGGCACTCGTCAAGATGCAGCGCGATGCGTTGTCCCTCGAAGCCGGTATCGCTTTCGGCCTGGCTTGCCGGCGCGGAACCCACCGCTGCATCCCGCATCTGCTCTGCTGCCTCCATCACCGCCTGCGCGCACCAGCCCAGCCCGTTGACCCGCCGTGCCCGCGTCCTGGCTCGCTTTGCTTCATGCTTGTCAAAGGCATCATCGATGCCGCGAAGTACAGCTTCAAGTGGTATGCCGGCGTCGCGCCACACCTCGATCAACGCCCAGTCCGCTGTCGAAACGATCAGTGCCGCACCGCGCCGCTTTTGGAAACGCTCCTCCACCTCGGTGAAGTAATTGAAGTAGTTCTGCAAGCGCTAAGCCTCGGGGCCCGGGCTCGAACTCTGGCCGCTTGACTGGGGCTTGCGTGCGCCGTGACGCTCTGCATTGCGCTCGTGAATCAGGCGCAGCCCCTGCAATGTCAGCATTTCGTCCACCTCCGTGATGAAGCGCGACTCGGGCGCGATCAGCCGGGCCAGCCCGCCGGTGGCAACGATAACCGGCGTTGCTTCCCCTGGCGCAGCAGCGGCGAGCTCGGCAATCATGCGCTCCAGCAAGCCATCGACCAGGCCCAGATAGCCGAAGAACATGCCACTCTGCAGATTTGTAACCGTGTTGGTTCCAATTGCCCTGGCCGGCCGCTTGAGCTCGATCCGCCCCAGGCGCGCGGCGCGCGTGAACAGTGCATCGGCGGAAATGCCAAGGCCGGGCGCAATGGCGCCGCCCAGGAACTCACCCCGCGGCGAGATCACGTCAAAGGTGGTCGCGGTGCCGAAGTCGACCACGATGCAGGCGCGTGCAAAGCGCGCGAACGCTGCCACCCCATTGACCACGCGATCCGCCCCGACCTCGGCCGGATTATCGACCAGCAGTGGCATGCCCGTGCGTACGCCGGGCTCGATGAGCAGCGGCGTGCAGTGGAAGTACTGCTCCGCAACCGCGCGCAGGGTGGAATCCATGGGCGGCACAACAGAAGAAATCACGATGCTGTGTACTTCCTCTGAAGCGATGCCGCGCATCGCGAAGAGATTAAGAAACAGCACGCCGTACTCATCCACAGTCTGCGTCTTGTGTGTGGTGACACGCCAGTGGGCAACTAACTCGGCGCCGCGAAAGATGCCGAGCACCGTGTTGGTATTGCCTACGTCCAGGGTCAGCAGCATGGGTTACTCGTCTGCGCGAACGCCGCCCGACAGCACGGTGCGCAGCTCCCCGGTATCGTTGCGGACAAGCAGAAAGCCACGCGCGTCCAGGCCCTCGGTCGTGCCCCGGTACGGCGCGTCTTCACCCACGAGAACGCGCTTGCCGCGCACCCAGCTGGAGCCTGCTTCCAGGCGGTGGATCAGCGAACGCTGGGCTGCTGCTGCCTCTGTTCCAGTCAGCGCGAGCACCTCGGCATGGACCGCATGCAGCAGGCGGATGAGCAGTGCCTGCCGTGTTGCCGGCGCGGCCGGTGCCTCGATGGCGAGCGAGGTCGCGGCGGAGGCGAGCTCGGTTGGGAACTGTTGCTGGTGTACGTTGATGCCGATGCCGATGACCACGAAGCGCACGCGCGTGACCTCGGCCTGCATTTCGGTGAGGATGCCGCCGAGTTTGCGCTGGCCGGCGAGCAGGTCGTTCGGCCAGCGCAGGTCGGGTGCAAAGCCGGCGACCGTTTCAACCGCATGCCGCGCTGCCAGCCCGGCTGCGAGCGAAAGCCACAGCGCGTCGCCAGGCGCGATCGCCGGACGCAGCAGGATGCTGACATACAGACCGCTGCCCGGTGGCGAAGACCAGCCATGCGCGCCGCGACCCCGCCCGCCGCTCTGTGCATCGGCTATGTAGACCGATCCGTGCGCAGCGCCCGCAGCGCCGCACAGCATGGCGTGGGTGTTGGTTGAGGCTATCTCCGTGAAGTGCTGCACCTGTCCCGCGAACGGCGTTTCCAGCAGCGCTTGACGCAGCGCAGGGAGGTCAAACGCGTCCTGTGTCCCTACCGGCTCAGCAGTATGCATCGGGTTCAACCATTCTCCGCGTGGATGCGCATGCTGAGATCCACGGCAACAGCAGAGTGGGTCAGCGCGCCGACTGAAATGTAAGTCGGGCCAGCGAGCGCGTACCCGCGGATGGTCGCTAACTCGATGCCGCCCGATGCTTCGATCGGGATCGTCAAACCCCGGTCGCGTACCACCTGGATCGCGGCGCGTACCTCGTCCGGCGTCATGTTATCGAGCAGCAGCGACTCGGCTCCATGGTCGAGTGCCTCGTTGAGTTCGGCAGTGGAGCGTACTTCGATATCAATGACCTGCCCGGCCTTGCGACCCGCGTGGGCGTTGGCGAGCACTTTCGCTACGCCGCCGCCAAGCGATATGTGGTTGTTCTTGATCAGGATGCCGTCGGATAAGTCGAGCCGGTGATTTTCTCCACCGCCGCAGGTCACTGCGTACTTATCCAGAACGCGCAGGCCAGGCACCGTCTTACGCGTATCGATCACGGTCGTACCCGTCCCCTGGACCGCATCCGCGTAGCGCCGGGTCAGCGTGGCGATGCCGCTCATTCGCTGCAGCAGGTTCAGGATGACGCGCTCGGTTGAGAGCAGCGTACGCGCAGTGGTGCGGATGACAGCCAGCGACTGGCCTTTCTTGACGCGCACGCCGTCGAAGATCTCCGGATGGCTCACGACTTCAAAGCTGGGCCCGCTCTTATGCTGCAGCCGCGCAAAGGACGCGAGCACGCGTGGGATGACGCCGAGCCCGGCGATGATGCAGTCCTGCTTGGCCAGCACGGTTCCTGTCCCGCGCAGCGCAGGGTCGATCGTGATCAGTGTCGTCGTATCGTCGGTGGCTTTGTCTTCGACCAGCGCCTGCTCCACGATCGCGTCGATGCGCCTTGTTTTCCAGTCCATGGTCGCTCCCTGCCGCTGCCTTTCTACGATGCTAGTCCGTCAAGGCCTCGGAGTGCGAGGCGTGTCTTTGCCATTAACTCGCGTAGTTCGCCAGCGCGCTTGCGCGTGCCGTCGATGATCTCGGGCGATGCCTTGGCGATGAACTTCTCGTTGGAGAGCTTGGCTTCAGCGGTCGCCTGTTCTTTTTCGAGTTTCGCCAGCTCTTTCGCCAGCCGCTCGCGTTCCGCGGCGACATCGATCTGCTTCTCGTACACCACCTGCACGTCAAATGTTGGCGCCGACCGCACACCAGCGCCTTCCAGCCGCGCGGCAGCCGGAATAAAGACGATCTCCGAGATACGAGCCAGCCGTTCGACGATGGCGCGTGCGCCAGCGAGCGTTTGTTCTGTGGCGGCATCCGCGCGAACACGCAGGGGCACCGCCAGCTTCTCTTCCACGCCAAGCTCCTTGCGGAGAGCGCGCGCTGCCGTGATCAGCTCCTGCAGTTGTGCCATCGCGGCGATCGATTGCTTGTCTGCCTCGCCAGACGCCGGATAAGTTGACAGGGCAATCGACGGCGCGGGTGGAGTCCCATCGTAGACGGCGTGCCATAACTCCTCCGTCAGGAATGGCATGAAGGGCGACAGCAGCCGGAGTGACGCTTCAAAGGTGGTAAGCAGCGTACGCAAAGCCGGCTCCGTGCTGGCGCGATCCGCGTCCGGCCCGAACTGTAAACGCAGCTTCACAATCTCCAGGTACCAGTCGCATAAGTCGCCCCAGAAGAACTGGTAGACGAGGTTCGCTGCATCGTCATAGCGGTACTGCGCCAGCGCCGCATTCACATCATTCGCGGTCTGCTGCAGGCGCGCAGTAATCCATCGGGCTTCCAGCTCATCAGAGCCGGGCTCGTCGAAGAGCGTCATCATGTCGACAACAATGCCAGCTTCTGCCGCGCGATCGACGTTCATGAAGATAAATCGCGCTGCGTTCCAGATCTTGTTTGCAAACGCGCGGTAGCCCTCGGTCCGTGCTTCGCTGAAGGCGATATCGGTGCCAGGCGATGCCATCGAGGCCAGGGTGAAGCGCACCGCATCGGTGCCGTACTGCTTGACGATCTCGATCGGATCGATGACATTGCCCTTGGTCTTCGACATCTTCTGCCGGTCGGCATCGCGTACCAGCGCGTGGATGTACACCTCGCGAAACGGGACAGACTCGGCCAGCGTGCGTGCGCGCGGTTGCTTTGACACGGGATCAATCTTCGGCTCCGTCCCCATGAACCAGCAGCCGAACATGATCATGCGCGCGACCCAGAAGAACAGGATGTCCGAGCCGGTCACGAGCAGGCTGGTCGGGTAGAAGCGTTCGAGATCGTTCGTGCGCTCCGGCCAGCCGAAAACAGTAAACGGCAGCAGCCCGGAGGAGAACCAGGTGTCGAGCACATCGGTCTCCTGCTCGAGCGAGGTGCTGCCACAGTGTGTGCACGTCTCCGGTGTTTCGCGCGCGACGGTTATCTCCTGGCATGCGGCGCAGTGCCACGCGGGGATGCGGTGCCCCCACCACAGCTGGCGCGAGATACACCAGTCGTGAATGTTGCGCATCCACTCCATGTACGTTTTGCGGTACTGTTCCGGCGTAAAGCGGATAGCCGGCTCGGCTCCGTCTTCGACTGCAGCGATCGCCTTCTCCGCCAGTGGCGCAATCTTCAGGAACCACTGCGTCGAAAGCCGCGGCTCGATCACCGCGCCGGTACGCTGCGACAGGCCGATTGACATGGCGTGGTCCTGGACGTCGACCAGCAGCCCGGCAGCGCGCAGCGCTTCGACGATGCGCTCGCGGGCGGCGTAGCGATCTAGCCCGTGGTACGGCGAACCGGCGAGATCGATACGTGCTCCCGCATCCATGATGTTGAGCTGCGGTAGCCTGTGCCGCTGTCCGATGGCAAAGTCGTTGGGGTCATGCGCGGGCGTCACCTTCACGGCGCCGGTACCGAACTCGGGGTTTGCCCAATCGTCAGCAAGGATCGGGATCTCGCGATCCCCTCCGCCCGCAACGCCACTCAGCGGCAGCCGCAGCAGCCTGCCCTGGAGCGCCTGGTAGCGCTCGTCCGCGGGGTTGACGGCGACAGCCGCGTCGCCGAGCATCGTCTCGGGCCGGGTCGTCGCGATCACGATCGATCCGCTGCCATCGGCAAGCGGGTAGCGCACGTGGTACAGCTTGCCGAGGCGATCCTCGTGCACCACTTCCAGGTCGGACACAGCCGTCTGCTGCACCGGGTCCCAGTTCACGATGTATTTGCCGCGATAGATGAGGCCCTGCTCGTGCAGACGCACAAAGGCTTCGCGTACCGCGGTCGAGAGCCCGGCATCCATGGTGAAGTATTCGCGTGTCCAGTCGACGCTCGCGCCCAGCCGCTTCATCTGGTCCAGGATGGCGCCGCCATACTCGTCACGCCACTGCCACACGCGCTCCACAAAGCGCTCGCGGCCGAGTTCCTGGCGCGACGTGCCTTCGCTGCGAAGCTGCCGCTCCACCATCATCTGTGTGGCGATACCCGCGTGGTCGGTACCGGGCACCCACAGGGTGGGGTCGCCGCGCATCCGGTGCCAGCGTGCCAGGATGTCCATCTCGGTCTGGTTGAGCATGTGCCCCATGTGCAGGCGGCCGGTCACGTTGGGCGGCGGCAGCAGCATGGTGAATGGTTTGTCCGCCGCCGCTTCAGTCGAAGTTGGGGTGGGTGCTTGCCACAGTGAGGCACCGGTCCCATCGGCAAGACGGGCCCAGCAGGCAGCCCACTTTTCTTCAATAGCGGCAGGGTCGTACGTTTTTGCGAGATCGTGGGGCATGGGTATGGGTGCAGCAAAGCAGATGCCGCTAACTCCTCACAATAGCACCGTGGCAGCATGCGCCCAAACGCGACAAGGCCGCGCCTGGCGGGAGGCGCGACCTTGCTGGCGGTGCTGGCAGGCCGAGGCTTACAGCGGGTTCAGCTTGTCGAGACCCTTCTTCTTGTGGTGCTTGCTCGATGACTCGTCGCCGCCATTGTAGGCAGGCTTCGGGTTCTTCTTGCCCGGCTTGCCGCTGGTGGTTCCGGTCACTACCTGGGGCTGGCCGGTTGACTTCACATCGTTGATCTGGTCGGGAGCGGCGGCAGGCTTGTCGACCGGTGGCAGGGCAGCCGGTGTGTTCGGGCCTACGGGCGCGGTCAGGCCGTACACGCGGTCCGGGTTAGCCCCTGCAGGTGCCGCGGCCGCGCCGCTGACCACGGGTGCGCCTACGGCTGAGCCATCAGACGGCGTGCTGACCAGATTGCTGTTGCTCTCAGGCGTGCCGCTGGCCCCCGGGGCTGCCGTGTTGGTCACAGGGGGCGCATCGGTGCTGGTGGGGGCTGCATCGCTCGGCCCCGGCGCAGGCGCGATGCTTGGCGCCGACAGGACTTCCACGCCCACGCGGTCGGCCCCGGCCGTGTTGTCCGGCACATTGCCCATTGTGATGGCGGGCGCCGCCGTTCCGGAAGCCGCAGGGGCTGCGGTGTTGGCCGCGGTTTCAGTCCGTGGCGCACCAAAGGGTGCCGGAGGGGGCAGGGGATCGCCCTTCATGGCAAGGTTGTAGTTGTCGATCGCCTGCTGGGCCACCACCGGCGCCAGGGTCGGCGGCGCGTCGGCCATCGTCGGCTCGCCTACGCGTACGCTTTCAATCGTGGAAGGCCCGTGCTGGATCAGCAGCAGGGCGCGATCCTTGAGCTTGACTGTAACCCGGCTGCCTTCCTCGGCTTCGCTTTCCGCCATCTCGGCGGCACTTGGCTCGGGCACCGGGCGGCCGGCGGCGATCAAACGATCTTTCGCGTCTTCCACGTGCGGCGCCATGGGGTAGCGCGTCACCACGCGGGCCCAAGCCTGCGCGGCACGGTCGTTGTAGGCCTTCACCAGTGCGTCCTTCGCCTTCTCAGGCATGGTGATGCGCTGGATCACCGCTGCCTGCTGGGCATAGTCATCGCCAATAGTGATCAGGTTCTGGTCTGAGTGCGAGAAGAGTGGGTAGTTGTCAGCCACGGTCTGCAGGCGGGCGATCGAGGCTGGCCAGTTCTCATGGGTCGCGTAGAACTCGCCGATCTCGAACTGCCGTTCCGCCAACACTTCCTGGACCTCGCGCAGGCGCTGCTTGGCGCGCGGCACCAGTGGCGAGTCCGGGAACTGCTGCATCATCTGGCGATACTCGTCCTCGGCATGCTCCACGCTCTGCGGGTCGCGGTCGGGCTTGTCCATCTGCGAGTAGTAAATATCGCCAACCTTCATCTGGGCTTCCGCGGCCTCGGGCGTATTCGGGAAGAAGGTGATGAAGTCCTTGTACTCCTGCTCCGCCTGGGCCAGCGCCGCCGTGCCGCCCTCCTTGTACCAGGTATCGCCCACAGAGAGCTTGGCGCGCATCTGGTATTCGGAGTCCGGGTAGGTGTTCATCAGGGTCTGCAGATCGAGACGCGCGATGTCGTAGCGGCCCTTCTTGAGAGCGACCATTGCCTTGTCAAACAGCTCCTTGTCAGGCTGCTTTGAGTTGACGTCGGCGATGGGGTTGGCGCTGAGATCGGTCTGCTTCTTCTTCTTGGTCGCGCCATGGCCCGCCGGGATGAGAACAAAGCAGAGGCCGAGGGCCAGAAGTGGTGTGCTGCGTTGGAAAAACGACATGGAAACCTCAAGTTGCGTGGTGCAGGCTGCGGAACGTGCACGGCAGGCAGGAACCAGGCTCAGGATCAATCTTGTTGGAACAAGCGATCTACCCAATGCTACTGCGCGGGTTGCCCTGCTGTCGCCCGGGCGATGCATTTATTGGTCCCGCTGCTTTGTGTCCGGCGTGTTGAAGCGCTGGATCGCCTGGTATGCAAGCACGAACCAGACCACGCTGAACATCGCCTCCAGGGCAGCGAGAGCCCTGGCATGTGGCTCGACAGACTCCGGCTGGGGGTACGTCTGCAGCGCCACCGTGGTGAAGATGAAGCCAAGCACAAGGCAGGCGGCAAGCTGGAGCTTGAGGCCAAGTCTGCTGCCAATGGTGCTCATAGCGCCGGCCTTCTGCCACATCCACGGCCCGGATGCCAGCCGGTGGCTTTCGGGTAGCCCCGCTTCGCTGTGGTCATACGCGCAGCTGCAGGGCACCCTGGCGTGCGGCAGTGGCTGCCGCGAGGAGCGCCCGGCCGTCCTGCTCGGCGTGGCCCTTGCCGAAGACGGCTGAGCCGGCAACCAGCAACTCGGCCCCTGCTTCGACGACCTCGGCCACCGTGTCGTGTCCGACGCCGCCATCGACTTCGATCCGGAACCCGAGGCCCATCTCGTCACGGAGCCGGCGGCACGCGCGCAGCTTGTGCAGCGAGTAGGGAATGAACCGCTGCCCGCCAAACCCGGGATTGACGCTCATAATCAGCACGTGGTGCAGCAGTGGCAGCACCGGGATCAGCAGGTCGACCGGCGTCGCCGGGTTGAGGACCACGCCCGGCTCCATGCCGTGCGAGCGGATGAGCTCAATTGTGCGGTGCAGGTGCCGACATGCCTCATAATGCACGCTGATCCAGTTGGCCCCGGCCTCGGCAAACGCCGGGATAAAGTCGTCGGCGTTTTCGATCATCAGGTGGCAATCGAGGGGCAGGCTGGTGTGCTTGCGCAGGGACTGCACGACCGGCGGCCCCAGGGTGATGTTCGGGACGAAGTGACCATCCATCACATCCACATGGATGGCTGTACCGCCGCCCCGCTCCGCGGCTGCCACCTCGTCGGCAAGCCGGGCGAAATCCGCAGAAAGTATGGAAGGCACCAGCTCGACAGGGAAGGCAGTCACGATGGGGCTAGTGTATCAGTGGGCTGTTTGTTGTTCCGTGGCTTCGACGATGCCTTCGCCTTGCTCCATCCTTCGGGGTCTTCCTGGGTTTGGCGTCATCCTGAGCGCAGCCGAAGGATCTGCTTCTGCTCTTCTTCCAGGGCAGCAAGGCAGGTCAACCGCAGGTCCTTCGACTTCGCGTGAAGCCTGGCGGCTCCACGCTGCGCTCAGGATGACCCGAGGTGGGAGAGGGTGTGGAAGTCAGTAGACCTGCAGTCGCGCTCGTTCTCGCTGCACCAGAGTTCTCCTTTATCTCCAGGGTCATCCTGAGCGAAGCCGAAGGACCTGCGGTTGCTTTGTTCTGCCTTCGCTCAGGATGACCCTGGGTGGGTGGCAGCAGGGCAAAGCAGATCCTTCGGCCGCGCTCAGGATGACCGGGTGCGCCGGGGATAGGGAGGGACGATCGCACTCCCGCCCGCGCGCCTCTGCGACAATAAGCAGGCATGGTTTCGACCCGCTCCCTGATCCTCCGGTGCCTCACGCTGGGGCTGCTTCCGCTGGCTGGCTGCGGCTACCACACCGCTGGAACGGCTACCCATATTCCCCTGACGGCTCACGTTCTGGACGTCCCGATCTTCCATAACCACACCCAGGCTTACCACGCCGAGCTGAGCATGACGCAGGCAGTGCTGCGGGAGCTCGAAAGCCGGACGGCGTACCGGATCGTGACGACGGACGCGCCCGGCGATGCCGACGCGGTGCTGCATGGCGACATCACCAACTTCACCGTGTATGCGCTGACCTACGACTCCAGCACCAACCAGTCGTCGAGCTACCTGGTGACCGTGGTCGCGCGGGTGCAGCTGGTCGATCGCGATGGACGCGTGCTCTACCAGAACAACAGCTACCTTTTCCGGCAACAGTACGAGTCCACGCAGGACCTCGTCTCCTTTATCCAGGAAGACTCGGCAGCAATGGAGCGGCTTTCGCGCGACTTTGCACAGAATCTCGTCGCCGACCTGACGGAAAGCTTCTAGCGGTGGGCGCCGGGTTTGCTTCGACGGACAGGTTCCTGGCCGAGGTCGCGCAGGCTGCTGCGGGCAAAAGTGTGCTGCGGTCCGGCTATGTTTTTCTCGGCGACGAGGCATTCCACTACGATCGCTGCCGCCACGCACTGCTTGAGCGCTTCATTCCGCAGGACCTCGCCGACTTCTGCCTGCACGATCTCGACTTGGCCGATACCTCGATCTTCGAGGTTCTCGACAGCGCGCAGACGCCCTCGTTGATGGCACCATTTCAGCTGTTTTTCGTGCGGGGGCTGAAGGCGCTGTATGGCCGTGGCGCGAAGAAGGAAGAGTTCGCCGCGTTCGAAACCTATTTTCGTTCGCCCAACCCGCAGGCGCTGCTCGTGTTTGTCGCCGACCACATTCGCATCCCGGCGGATGTACGGCGAATGGACTACGAGGACAAGGCGCGCTATGAACGCATTCGGGACACGCTGGGCGAGTGGTGCGGCGTCGTCGAGCTGGCGCGTGTTGACGAGGAAGACGCCATGCGCTGGCTGGCTGCGGAGGCAAAACGGGCCGGTAAGACGTTTGCGCCGGAGGCAGCGCGGGAGCTTGCCGACGCACTCGGCGCAGACATGCTGCTGATCGCCAACGAGTGGGAAAAGCTGCTGCTGTATACGACCGGCAGGGACGCGGTCACGCATGCGGACGTGGAGACGATGGTCCTCGGAGCGAAGCAGCGATCGCTCTACGAGCTGACCGACGCGATCTCCCGCCGGGACCGGGTGCGTTCGCTGACACTGCTGGACGGGCTGCTGAATGCGAGCGACGGCGGCGAAGATGCCGCGATCGGCCACCTGTACATGCTGGCGCGGACGTTTCGCCAGATGCTGGTGATCCTCGAAAAGAACGTGCGCGACAGCCGGGCAATCTGGGGCGCGCTGTGGCAGGGCTTTCGGCTGCCGCCCTTTGCGGCGGACGATGTGATCCGGCAGGCGCGGCGCTATCGCACGCGGGAGGAGCTGATGAGTGCGATCCAGGCGGTGGCCCGGGCAGATGCCGAAGTGCGATCGAACCCGGTCGACAAGAAGCTGGTGCTGGAGCGGCTGGTGCTCGAGCTGACCAGGGCAGAGCAGCCCAAGCCGATCAGGACGATCTAAACCTGCCTGCTATCCAGAAAATGACTGCGGACTGCTGGACGGGGAACTTGCTTCACGCCCAGTCTGAGCTACCTACGCAGCCGCGGTGCCGAATGGATTGCGCAGGGTAAGCGAACCGATCTGCTGGCCGTCCTGCATGTCTTCGGAGTAAAGGGTTTCGCAGTCAGCCAGCAGCGCAGACGCGATGATGGTGGCGTCGTAAATGCTTACTCTGTAGCGCTCTGCAATCGCCACTGCCCGCCTGTGCGTCGTGAGCGTCAGCGCAAGCGCATCCCCGCAAGAGGATGCTGCGGTCGAGAGCAGATTCCTGATTGTC
The DNA here is from genome assembly GCA_964243175.1 of uncultured Acidobacteriaceae bacterium. Classification (GTDB taxonomy): domain Bacteria; phylum Acidobacteriota; class Terriglobia; order Terriglobales; family Acidobacteriaceae; genus EB88. Next base: position 16,602 of record CAXTEW010000003.1, on the reverse strand, counting down.
GTCAGTCGAGGCGCAGTTTCCGTCGTGCTACGGACGCGAATTCATTCAGGACTTGCACACTCACGAATCCTCCGACGGAGAGTAGCTCTTTAGCGATTACCGCTTTGGAGTCAGCGCCGGTCAGCGCGTACAAGATGATGTTTGTGTCGAAGAAAGCTGTGCCAGCACTGCGCGACCTCATTCTCGTTCCAGGTCGAGCCGCGGCTGATCGTATAGTTCATCGCGCCGGAACCGAAAGCCTGGAGGCAGGAGTGCAGGCAGCCTATCAAGCTGGGCGAGCGCTTCCTCGCGCGTCATCAGCGGCTTCTCGTCCGCGCTTTCTCGCGGGATGATGTCGACCTCGTCGCCTTCCTTCAAGGAAAGAACTTCGACAATCCCGGCGGGCAAACGGACCACCAATTCATCTCCTAGACGCGAAACCTGCATACCCTGCCCCCTGCCTTGCCTGTAATCACCAAGGGATCACAAGAACAGCCTGCCCTACTATAGACGCGGCAAGTAGCTCTTTTTCTACTCCAGCAGCAGTTCTGCTTCCCCGTGTCCAGTGCTGGTCAGCACCACTGCGGCAACCAGGATGAGCGCGCCGCCAGCCCAGGCGAGCGGGCCAAGTCGATCGCCCAGCAGCCATACGCCGAGCGCCGAACCGAGTGCGGGCTCAATATTCAGGAACACTCCCGCGCGCGATGCCGGCACATGCTGCATCCCCCAGTTCCACAGCAGGCTGGTGGCCGCGGTACACAGCACGCCACTGGCCACGAGCGACCACCAGGCCCCGGCAGGCACCCCGTGCACCGGCGGCGGCCCATCCTTCCAAAGCACCCACACCACCAGCATGCCGGTACCAGCCAGCATGCCCCACGCCGTAACCTGCAGGGCTGAGTGCCGGCGCACGAGCGACTGGTTCAGCAGCAGCCAGCCGAGCGAAATAGTCAGCGAAAACAGGATCAACAGATCGCCAGTGACAGTCGAGCCGTTGCCAGGACCATGGCCGCCGCCGCTGAGCACGATCAGGGCTACGCCGGCGCTGGAGCCGGCCACAGCCAGCCAGCCGCTCAAGGGCAGCCGTTCCCCGGCAAAGACGGTCGCGCCCAGCGCCAGGATGCCGGGCATGGTGCCGACCATCAGTGCTGCATGCGAAACCGTGGTCAGGGTTAGACCATAGAACTGCGTCAGGAACTGCACCGGTACGCCCAGCAGCGAAGCAACGAGCAGCTGGGTCCACTCGCGCCGGCTGAAGCGCGGCGTGCGCAGCACCGGCAGCAGCGCCAGGCAGGCAAACAGGAAGCGGTACAGCACCATGTGGCTGCTACTCATCGAGCGCAGCGCGATCTTGCCGAACAGGAAGCCGGTGCTCCAGAACGAGCCTGCCAGCGCGCAGGCGGCATAGCCAAGTGCGGCGCGGCTGCCCTGGGTATTCCTGGCCCGCGTTGTCACCGATGCCATGGCTTCTACTGTCGCATGCGCCCTGGGGCTCGAACGAGCCCGGCCCGCAGGACGATTAGCTTAAGCGGAGGCTCTCCGGAAACTTCCTGCCCACGCTCTCGGTTGGAGGGCGCCGCGCTACCAGAGGCTGCAGCGCTTCGCTGCCACCATGGGCGCAGAAGCCTTGCACTGAAACGCATCGGCAAATGCGGGCATGTTCTGCACCACACCATTCACCCGGTACTTTTCGGGCGCATGGGGATTGATCTCCACATCCTGCCGCACCGCTTCCACACGCGTGTTTTCGCACCAGCTTTGCCCATACGCGGTAAAGAACTGCTGGGCCGGTGTCAGTCCGCCGTAGGCAGCATCGCCCCCCTTGTCCAGTGCCACGCCAGCCTGCTTCGCGTCCCCGCTGTAGGCCAGAAATGCCAGCCGCAGCCCGGCCAAGTCGGCCAGGTCCTCGCCCAGCGTCAGCTTGCCGTTGACATGCAGTGGAGCTCCATCTGCCTCCTGCACGGCGACAAAGCTGCTGTACTCGCTCGCGACACAGTCAGCCCGGTCGGCGAACTGCCTGGCATCGTCCTTGCTCCACCAATCGCGCATATTTCCCTGCCCATCAAACTGCCGCCCCTCGTCGTCGAAGCCGTGGGTCAGTTCGTGGCCAATGACCCCGCCGGCGGCGCCATAGTTCACCGCGTCGTCCTCGGTCGGGTCGAAGTAGGGTGGCTGCAGGATGCCGGCAGGAAAGTTAATGCTGTTCAGCTGCGGGTCATAGTAGGCGTTCACGGTTGGCGGCGTCATGATCCACTCCCCGCGATCGACCGGCTGCCCTATCTTGCGTGTTCTGCGCGCCACGTCGAAGGCGGTCGCGCGCTGTGCATTGCCGAAAGCATCGTCGCGCTTGATCAGCAGCGCTGTGTAGTCGCGCCACTTCTCCGGGTAGCCGATGTTGTTGGCGATCAGGTGCAGCTTGTGTTTCGCTTCTGCTTTGGTCGACACGCCCATCCACGGCAGCCGGTCGATATCCTCGTCGGCCGCGCCCTCAACCGAGCGGGTCAGTGTTTCGGCGCGAGCCTTGGTCGCGGGTGTAAATTGCTCCCCGACATACACCTCGCCGAGCGCCTCGCCCAGCTCCGTATCCACGGTCTCAGTGCAGCGCTTCCAGCGGGGCTGCTGCTGCGGTATGCCGGACAGCACCTTGCTGTAGAAGGCAAAGGCTTCGTCATCGAGCGGCTGGGGCAGGGCTGTGCCTCGCAGGACGCGCAGCGTGCTCCAGCGAAGAAAGGTCCGGATGTCCGCGAGGCTCGCGGTCGTCAGCACCTCATGCAGTTCCAGAAAGTAAACCGGCTCGGCGACGTTCAAGACCTGGACCGGCGGTGCGTCGATGGCTTTCAGGTAGCTTTCGAAAACCAGCTCCGGCGAGTTGGCCTCGAACTGCACGAGGGGTGTCTTGTGGTAAAGCTTCGCCGGGTCGCGCATGTCGACCTGGGACAGGGAAGCATCGGCAAGCTTTGTCTCGATCCGCAACACGGTGTTGGCATCGCTGATCGACGCGGAGTCTGGCTCGCCCAGCAGCAGGAAGCTGCGGCGAATATGGTCGACATATTCCTGGCGCAGTTGGGCGGTCTTGCTGTCGGTGCGGTCGTAATAGCCTTTTTCCGGCAGGCCAAGCCGGGGCTGCGCTACCAGCGCGATCTGCCGGGTGGCATCACGAAAGTCCTGCTGGGCGCCGAAGACAAAGAAGCCCGCAACGCCCGCGACGTGGAGCCGGGCAAGCACGCCGGGCAGGTCCTTCAGGCTTTGCACCTGGTCGACCACGGCAAGCGCAGCGAGTACGGGCGCCGTACCCGCCCGGTTGATTGCGTCGGTGTCCATGCAGGCGGCATACGCGTCGCCAATTTTCTGCTCGTTCGCGGAGCGGGTTGCCGGTGGCTTCCCCGCGGCCTGCTCCAGGATGCGGCGCAGGCTCTGCTCATTCGCGTCTTCGACTTCGGTGTCGCGCCCGTAGCTGGCCCGGTCCGCCGGGATCGCGTTGCGTCGGAGCCAGCCCCCGCACGCGTACTGGTAGAAGTCGCTGCAGGGGTCGACGGTGGTGTCGCGAAGAGTGGGGTCAAAGGCGTGCAGCGCCGGCGCTGGAGCAGTCATGGCCGGGGCCTGCTGCGGCGCTGCGGGGCTGGTTTGCGCCACGGCTGCGGCTGCCCCGGTAAGAAGGCTGTAAACAACGCAGGCAAGGATGCTGCGCGCGGCTGGCGCAATCGCGTCAGCGGTACGCCAGCGAAGAAAGGGTAGGGCGAGCTTCATGAATTGCTATGTCTCTGTTTCCGAAAGATCGAGCACCTTGGGCGCTGCACGCGGGTGCATGTCTCGGTCTTCTGTGGGGTCGAAGCCGTGCCTCGCCTTTCGGATATTCAGGGATGCACCTCGTGCTGCACAATAGCAGGTATGGTGCTCCCCCGCAGGCTGCCATGGCACAGACGGCGAGGCTGGCTGCTCAGCAGCGTGGCCCAGGTCAGCGTGGCCCTGGTTGGCGTGGCCCCGGCCTGCCTCGACCAGCCTGCCGTGCAGGCAGCCGGCTTTCCGGTGCCCGAGCCGAAGCCTTCCGCGCGCATCTCGGTGGAACCACTTGGCTTTGTTCCCCCACCCCGCTTCTACCTGCCGTATCGCCTTCCCTCGGTCACGCTCGACTTCCTCGATAACTCGCACCTCCTGTTCACATTTCACACGGCGAAGCTGATGCGTCGCGAAGTGGATGATCCCAAGGAGGACCAGGACCAGACCATCCGGGCCCTGGTGCTCAGCGTGCCCGAGGGCCGGGTCGAGGCAGAGGGGACCTGGCGCATGCACGACCGCGAACGCTACCTGTGGATGCTCGCCAATGGCCACTTCCTGGTGCGGGAGCGGAACACGCTGTATGTCAGTGACAAGTCGCTGGTCCGCACGACCTATTTGCATCCCGAGGGAGAGCTGGTCTCGGTGCAGCTGTCCCCTGACGCGAGCGTACTCACCGTGCAGTACTCCAACCCGCTCAAGGAAGATGAGATTGGCGTGGCAGCCGAAGGGGACACGCCACCCGCCGGCGCGCCGACCCTTGGCCCGGCGCACGCCCCGACGCTCGGCGGGGCCACCGGAGCCGCCTCGCAGGGCGCAGCGCCTCATGCCGTGCCCACCCTCGGCGACGATGTGGCCCATTTCCCGCAAAAGCCCAGGCGCTACACACTGCTGGTCATCGATACCCGGAACCGGCAGCCCAATCGCGTCGCCCGCCTGCAGCGACCGCTTGTGTTTCCTCTCGTGGAAGGTGGCTACCTGGGCGTCGAGCAGGGCAAGGGGAAGCAGTGGGATGTGTCCCTGGCGCCGTTCGGCGGCTCGGCTCGCCTGGTAACCTCGGCTGTGACCAGCACCTGCCAGCCGATGCTTTCAGCCCTGAGCGAGACGACCTTTGTCGCGCAGACCTGCCTCCCTTTTTCGTCTGACCACCTGATGCAGGCCTTTGACCTGCAGGGCCACAAGCTATGGGAGCAGCTATGGCAATCGCGCTTCGCCTGGGGCTCCTTTGCCTACACGGCTGCCGGTACCCGCTTTGCTTACGGCTCGATCGAGGTAAACCACACACTCGCGCCGCTCGACCCGATCGATGAAAGCTCGATCCTCGGGCAGCCCATCGGAATCTTCAGTGTCGCCACGGGCAAGATGGATGCCGTGCTCGATGCCAACCCCATCGTGTCCGCTGGCGAGAACTTCTCGCTTTCTCCAGATGGCCAGAAGCTGGCAATCCTGAGGCATGGTGCGGTCGAGATCTACGACCTGCCGGCTACCAGTGCCGCCGCCGCTGCGGCCGCCGGACCAGAGAGCGGCGCTGACCGCGCCGCCCGGCACCCGTGACGCCTGCGCCAGGGCGGCTGCGCCTCACGTGCATCGACTGGTACAGACCCGTGACGGGAGGGACACCCTGACGATCCAGCCACGCTACGTAGTCCCGATGCTGGTGCTTGCAGCATTGACAGGGGCGTTCTTTCTCGCGCGACGCTTCCGGCCTCTGGGCCGCGGCGCGTCCCTGGCTGTGCGCGGGCTTGCGGTGGCGCCCTTGTTTGCTTCAGGCATGCTTCACCTGGTGCGGCCAGCCGTATTTGTCAGCCTCGTGCCGCCGCCGTTGCCGCAGCAATCCTGGCTGATCGTCGCGACCGGCGTCCCGGAGCTCCTGGGTGCGGCTGGCCTGCTCATCCCGGCCACGCGCCGTCCCGCGGCGGTTTGCCTCGCCATCTTCATGGTCGCGATCTTTCCGGCAAATGTGTATATCGCCGGTCGCACCGTGCAGGGGCTCACGATGCCCGGCGTGCCGGCCCGCACCGCGATGCAGGCTGCTTACATTGTGCTGCTGCTGGTGGCCGGCTGGGGCCTGCCAGCCCGGCCACAGCGCGTTGAGTCTCGCATCTAGCTCGGCAAGTGCAACCGCAGGTCCTTCGACTACGCTCAGGATGACCCGGCCATTCGGTATCGCTTCCCTTTCATCCTGAACACCCCTGATTCGCAGGGGTCATCCTGAGCGTAGCCGAAGGACCTGCGGTGACCTGGCCTTAGCCTGGAACACGGAGCGAATCGCACACTGGACCGAGAAGCGCCCGGATCCTGCCGGTAGCACTTTCGATACCACGCAGCAGCCAAGCATCCTTGACCCGGCTTCCGCATCTGTAGACAATCAGTCACCACACAGCGCTAGAAACACGTCCGGAGAGCGACACGCCGGATGCCGGGCAGGCCATGCATCCTCCGCTACGAATCAGCCCGCGTGAACGCCTCGTGCTTCTTGCCATCATCGAGGCGTACATCGTCACCGGTGAGCCGGTTGCTTCGCAGGCGCTCGCGCGTTTGTGGGGGAACCGCGACGGCATGAGCTCGGCGACCATCCGCAACGTCATGGCCTCGCTCGGGGAGAGTGGACTGCTGGAGCAGGCACACAGCTCCGCCGGGCGCGTCCCGACCTCGCTGGCGTTCCGCTTTTATGTCGCCCAGCTGGGCAATCGGGAGCTTGCCGGCACGGCGGCAACACCCCTCTCCGCTGCCTGGCGCGCCGAAATCGAGGACAGCTTCTCCGGCGTATCTTCGGCGGAGCAGTTCCTGGAGCGCACCTCGCAGGTGCTGGCCTCGGTTTCCAGCGGGCTCGGCATCGCCCTGCTGGCCGCCAGCGAATCGCACGCGCTCGAGCACATCCACTTCTCCCGCCTGGGTGCCGGCCGGGTGCTCGCCGTGCTCGTTACCAGCGCAGGCGTGGTGCTGAACCGGGTGCTGCAGCTGTCGCGCGAGATGGCCGCAGCGGAACTCGATGCCAGCGCGCGCTACCTGAACGAGAACTTTCGCGACTGGTCGGTCGATCGCATTCGTACAGAACTGGATGTACGCATGGCTGCCGAGCAGAGCGCCTACGACCGACTGCTGCGTTCAGTGGAAGAGCTGTGCGATGGTGGTGCGCTGCAGCATACCGGTGGCAACACGACATTATTTATCGGCGGCGTGGCCAACCTGCTTTCAAGCGAGATGGACCGCTCCATGCTTCGGCAGATGCTGGCCGCACTCGAGGAAAAGAAGCGCCTGGTCGCCCTGCTGCGAGCCTATGTCGATGCCCAGCAGCAGACCGTCCAAGTGGTCGTCGGCCTCGAGGGCGGCATGCCGGAGCTGCCGGAGATGAGCAACTTTGTCCTGATCGGCGCACCCACGCGGCTTGGCCAGGACCACTCGGGCACGCTGGCCGTGATCGCGCCGACTCGCGTCGCGTACGGCCGCACCATCGATACGGTCGCCTTCATTGCCCAGCTTTCCGAGCGCATCCTGCAGCTGCCACAGTCCTAGTTCCTGCCGGGCGCGGCAACACCGCAGCTTTTGGAGCGCGCTCCCCATCCATGGGAAAATAGGGCATGCGCCCCACCATTCAGGACCGTATTCGTGAACAGTTCGACCGGCTCCGTGGTACCGGAGGCGTGATCGATCCAGAGGAAGCCGCAATGAGCCAGACACGACCCGAAACATCAGAAGAACTGCTCGAAACGATCCAGAATACCGATCCCGTCAGCGATCCTGCCGACGACCTCACCACCGGCGTGGAAGGTGCCGCGCGCACAGCCGGCCCGGTTGCGCCCGCCGAGGCAGCAGATGAAGAACTCGACCGGACGCGCGGGGAGCGCGACGCGCTGGTAGACCGCCTGGCGCGGCTGCAGGCCGAGTTTGAGAATGCACGCCGCCGCGCCGAACGCGAGCGCAACGAGTTTCGCGAGTACGCCGTCGGCAATGCTGTAGAGCAGTTCCTTCCCGTGCTCGATAACTTCCAGCTCGCGCTCAAAGCAAACGGCACGGCCGAGCAGCTGCGCGGCGGCGTCGAGCTGATCGCGAAGCAGATGGAAGAAGCGCTGCGCACGCTCAACGTGGTCGCTGTCGAAACCGTCGGCACCCAGTTCGATCCGCGCTTCCATGAGGCGCTTGGCAACGTGGAAAGCACGGATCTGCCGGATGAGCAGGTATATGAGGAAGTACGTCGCGGCTATCGTATCCGGGAGCGGCTGCTGCGGCCGGCTCTTGTACGCGTCGTCAGCAACCCGCAGCAGAAGCAGGCATAAACTATTTCTCCCGTGGCTAACAAACTCGATTACTACGAAGTACTCAGTGTTTCCCGCACAGCGTCCGATGGTGAGCTGAAGACGGCCTATCGCCGGCTCGCGATGCAGTACCACCCGGACCGCAACCCGGGCGACTCCGCCGCCGAAGACAAGTTCAAGGAATGCTCCGAGGCGTACCAGGTGCTGACCGACCCGGACAAGCGCGCAGCCTATGACCGCTACGGACATGCAGGCGTAAGTGGCGGTGGTCCCGGCTCCGGCGGTAGTCCGTTCGCGAATGCGCAGGACCTGGGTGACATCTTCGGCGATATTTTCGGCGAAATGTTCAGTGGCGGCGGTGGTGGGCGCTCCGGCCGAGGCTCGCGTGCGCAGCGTGGACGCGATCTGCGTTTTGACCAGACCATCGATTTTTCCGAAGCCATTTTTGGCAAGGAGATCGAAGTCTCGGTCAAGCGGATGGAGCCGTGCGGCACATGCGACGGAACCGGCACGCGCTCCAACAAGGGGCCGGCGGTCTGCAAGCAGTGCGCCGGTCGCGGGCAGGTGCGCTTCCAGCAGGGCTTCTTCTCGGTTGCGCGTACCTGCACGGCCTGCAATGGAACGGGCCAGGTCATCATCGATCCATGCAATACCTGTCATGGTGACGGGCGCGCGGAGAAGACGCACACCGTGCGTGTCAGCATCCCGGCCGGCGTGGAAGAAGGAACGCGGATCCGCTACCAGGGCGGCGGCGATGCAGGCCGTTTCGGTGGGCCTGCCGGCGACCTGTACATCGTGCTCACTGTCAAACCGCACCCGTTCTTTGAACGCGATGGCAACGATGTCCACTGCGTGGTGCCTATCTCGTTTACGCAGGCGGCGCTGGGCGACGAAATCACGATCCCGACGCTTGAAGGCGATACGCGCATGAAGGTGCCTGAAGGAACGCAGAGCGGCAAGGAGTTCCGCATGCGCGCCAAGGGCGTGCCGTACCTGAACGAGCATGGTCGTGGAGACCTGATTGTGGAGGTCGCGGTGCAGACGCCGAGAAAGCTGACACGGGACCAGAAGGAGCTGCTGCGGCAGCTTGGTGAGAGTGTGGTGATCGAGAATGCGCCAACCTCGCGCTCGCTCATCGCAAAACTGAAGGAAATGCTCTCGTAAGATCCCCGGCTGTGCGCGGTAAGTCGATGCAGTAGAGCATGAGCGGTAAACAGGAGGGTGCGGCTCACAAGAGCCGCACCCTCTTTGTTTATTCGCAGCAAACAGGAACAAGGGTGTCATCCCTGCGATGACCCCTCTGTGAGAAGGAGGACTCTACGTTTTCTTTACCAACCATTACGCTCAGCCGAGCAGGGCAGAGGCCACAATGGCGGTCGCTGCGATGGCTGCAGTTTCTGCTCGCAGGATCCTGGGCCCGAGGCTGACCGGCTGCCAGCCGTGCGTTGCGAACAGCGCCTCCTCTTCCCCTGTCCATCCGCCCTCCGGCCCGATCGCCAGGGTCATCTCGCCCGATACGACGCGCAGTGCGTCGCCGAGCATAACGGTGCGCTCACTTTCCGCCAGCAGCAGCCGGGTGCTCTCTGCCGTGTACCCGGCAAGCGCTGCTTTCAACGGCTGCGCCTCGCTAACCACGGGCACGTCGAGGCGTCGCGACTGCTTTGTGGCTTCATGCGCGATGCGGCGCCAGCGCTCCACACGCGCGGAGGCGGCCTGCGCCAGGTGCTTTTCGGTTCTACGTGCAATCACTGGCACAATGCGCGCGACGCCGAGCTCCGTTGCTTTCTCGATCGCCCACTCCAGCCGGTCAAACTTGAACACGGCGAGCAGCAGTGTGAGCGGCAATGCCGGCTCCGCGTCGAGCTCGTCGTCGAGCCGAAACTCGACGCGCGTTTCACTTACCATCGTCACCGTAGCCGACCACACGCGCTCCCCGGCAACTACATCGCAGCGCAGGCCGGGCGTCGCCCGAAGTACCCGCGCCAGGTGCGCAGCCTGGCCGTCGATCAGCGCTGCGTGCCCTCGGCTCCACTCGTCTGCAATCCAGCGTCGTCGTGCCATGCTGTATTTTCTCAGGCGCCGCAGATTGCGCGCGCAGCGGCCACACAAAACAGAAACACAAAGGGGACGCCCTGGTGAGCGTCCCCTTTGTGTTGCCTTGACCGTGTTGCCTTTGCTGCTTTGCCTGGTTACTTTTTCTTCGGTGCTGCTTTCTTGTCCGCGGCCTTCTTCGTCGCGGGCTTGGTGGTGGCTGCCTTCTTTGACGTGGTTGCCATGGTTGCTATTCTCCCTGTTCCTGCAGCTCTGCACTGCAGTTACCGCAAGATATAGAGAGAGCGAAAAACACTGTCAAGAGAAAAAGCGAAACTTGCTGCACGGCTGTGAAGAAGTCGTTCCGAACTCGGGCCCGCTCAGCACTCGATGATGTTCAGTGCAAGACCCGCGAGCGATGTTTCCTTGTAGCGCGACTGCATGTCGAGGCCCGTGAGATACATCGTGCGGATGACCTGGTCGAGCGAAACCTTGTGCCCGTCCCCTTCGTGCATCGAGATGCGGCAGGCCTGTACAGCCTTGACCGCACCCATTGCATTGCGCTCGATGCAGGGGATCTGTACCAGCCCGCCGATGGGGTCGCAGGTCATGCCGAGGTTATGCTCCATGCCGATCTCTGCGGCGTGCTCCACCTGGTTATTGCTGCCGCCAAGTGCCGCGGCCAGGCCGCCAGCGGCCATTGAGCACGCGACGCCGACCTCGCCCTGGCAGCCGACTTCCGCGCCACTGATCGAGGCATTTTCCTTGTACAGCACACCGACGGCGGCAGCAGTCAGCAGGTATCGCACAATGCCGTCGTCGTCGGCTCCAGTGATGAAGTCGAGATAGTAGCGGCCGACCGCGGGTACCACTCCAGCCGCACCATTGGTTGGCGCAGTCACCACCCGTCCACCGGCTGCATTTTCTTCATTCACCGCCATGGCAAATACCGTCACCCAGTCGAGCGGCGCCAGCGGATCGCCATGCAGCACGCCCGCCGCCTTGTCCTCGCTCGCACGCGTTTGCAGTCTTTGTGTCAGGCGCTGCGCGCGGCGCTGCACGTTAAGCCCGCCGGGCAGGATGCCGCCTGTCACCATGCCGTGATCCATGCACGCGCGCATCGTCGCCCAGGTTGCCAGCACACCGGCACGCACGTCTTCCGGCGCACGCATCGAGCATTCGTTTGCGAACATCAACTCGGCGATTGTCATACCTGCTGTTTCGGCCATCGAAAGCAGTTCCGCCGCGCTCGCGAATGGAAAGGGAAGCGTTGCAGTTGTCATCATCGGCGTGGCACCAAGGTCCTCGCCGTCGCGCACGATGAAGCCGCCGCCGATAGAAAAGTAAATCGCGTCGCGCAGTATGTTTCCGCGGGCGTCGCGCGCGATAAAGCGCATCCCGTTCGGGTGCTGCGTCTGCGAGCCCGGGGGCAGCATAGTCTCGCGGTGAAAGAGCAGGTCATGTTCTACCCGGAAAGGAACCGCGTGGGTGCCGAGCAGCAGCAGCGTGCCCGTGGCGGCGATGTTAGCTAGCTTCGCTTCCACATCATCCGGATCCGTCGTGGCGGCTTCTTCACCAAGCAGGCCCAGTAGCACCGCGCGATCCGTACCGTGGCCGTGGCCGGTCAGCGCAAGCGAGCCGTACAGTTCGGCGAGCACACTGCGCACCTCATGCAGCACGCCCGCGTCCGCCAGTTCCACAGCAAAGACGCGCGCGGCACGCATGGGTCCCATCGTGTGCGAACTCGAGGGACCGATGCCGGGTTTGAACAGGTCAAAAAAGCTTGTCTTCACAAACGCTGATTCTAGTCCTTCTCCGGGCAAGCCTGTAAGTGCCGCGGGCAGACAGTGGCCTGCCAGTTCTTTGCTGAAACCCGAAGGTCACGTGGAACCCCGTTTGCGTGAGGAGCGCGCCCAGGCTGCTGCTAGACTCAGCCTCGCAAACCCTGGGAAAACTATGCTTGCCAAAGCGCTCAGCGCTGCCGTGTACGGCATCGACGCACACCTCATTGACGTCGAAGTCGATTTCTCCGGAATCAAGCTGATTGAGGACCGGTTCTACATGGTCGGGCTGCCCGACTCTGCCGTGCGCGAAAGCCGCGAGCGGGTGCGCGCCGCGATCAAGAACTCCGGCTTCCAGATACCGCCGACCAGCATCACGATCAATCTCGCGCCGGCCGACCTGAAGAAAGAAGGCTCGGGCTTCGACCTCGCGATTGCCATCGGTATTCTGCATGCCTCGGGCGCCATGCAGATCAAGTCGCTGCACGAGGTGCTGCTGATCGGCGAGCTGGGTCTCGATGGCATGCTGCGCCCGGTACCCGGCATGCTGCCGATCGCGATCCTGGCACGCGACCGTGGCATCCGCACACTGATTGTGCCGAAAGCAAATGCGCGTGAGGCGGCCGTCGTCGAAGGCGTCGATGTGTATGCGGCGGAGTCACTGAATTGTGTGCGCCAGCTGTTGAACGAGCATGGCAGCGGCGGTATCCAGTCGCAGCCGTTCCGCGTGGAAGCGCGCGCGCTGCTACAGGAAGAGCAGCACTTCCACGTGGACTTTGCGGACGTGCGCGGGCAGGGCAGCTCGAAGCGTGCTCTCGAAGTAGCCGCGGCCGGCGGACACAATATCCTGATGATCGGTCCGCCGGGCTCTGGCAAGACCATGCTTGCGAAACGGCTGCCGACGATCCTGACGCCACTTTCGCTCGACGAGGCACTGGAAACGACCAAGATCCACTCGGTTGCGAGTGTGCTGGAAGAAGGCGCGGGCCTGGTGACCGAGCGGCCGTTTCGTGCGCCGCACCACACCATTTCAGACGCGGGACTGATCGGCGGCGGCGCCATCCCGCGGCCAGGCGAAGTGTCGCTGGCACACAATGGTGTGCTGTTCCTGGATGAGCTGCCGGAGTTCCCCCGCAATGTTCTTGAAGTCATGCGGCAGCCGCTTGAAGACGGCAACGTGGTGATCGCGCGTGCTGCCATGTCGCTGAGTTTTCCCGCGCGCTTCATGCTGGCTGCCGCGATGAACCCCTGCCCGTGCGGCTACTTCAATGACAAGTCACGTGAGTGCAAGTGCACGCCGCCGATTATCCAGCGCTATGTCGCCAAGGTGTCCGGCCCGCTGCTCGATCGCATTGATATCCACATAGAAGTGCCGGCGGTGCAGTACCGGGAACTGCGGTCCGGCGCTTCTGCGGAGAGCTCGGCATCGATCCGCGCGCGTGTGCTGGCCGCCCGGGAGCAGCAGCGTGTCCGCTTCAGCGAAGCCGCGCAGAAGATCTACAGCAATGCACAGATGAGTACTCGCCAGATCCGCACTTTCTGTGAGCTGCAGCCGGATGCAGAGCGACTGCTGGAGCGTGCGATGCAGCAGCAGGGGCTGACGGCGCGGGCCCACGACCGCATTCTTAAAGTGGCGCGGACAATCGCTGATCTGGAAGGTGCTGCCGCTGTTTCGCTCCCACATATCGCGGAAGCGATCCAGTATCGAACCCTGGACCGCAGCTACTGGAGTTGATGTCGCAGGGCAAGCGCCGCGCCGTCTTGATCGCTCGAGTCACCGGTGTGCCAGCCGCTGTACGAGTGCTTTCATCACGCTGTCCAGGTGCGCCAAGGGTACTTCAGCCTGCGCCAGCTCCGGGGTACCGCCGCCCCGTAGCTGGAGTGGCGCCAGGACCTCGCGGAGGATCATTGCGCAACCCTGGGCGGGATCGTTCTGCGCCGCCATGTTGGAGCCGACTACCAGGGTTGCCGGTTCGTCTATTGTCGAGGCCAGAACGGTGATCGTTTGCGGCACCGCCTGCAGCAGGCGCATGGCGAGCAGCTTAACGTACTCGGGATCGCGGTGAGCGAAGCAGCGAGATACCACGCGTATGCCGTCCTCGATCCGCTCCTCGACCGCCAACTGCACGGCATGATGCTCGGCGATCTCCTCGCGCAGCTTGAGGCGATCCTTTGCGAGTGCCCGTGTCTCCGCCTGCAGCCTGCGCACTGCGCTCTGCACCCCAGCGTTGTTTGTCGAAAGCGCCGAGGCCGCAGCGCCTAACTCCGCCCGATCGCGGCGCGCCGCATTGACCGCGCGCATACCAGCGACAAAGTGCAACCGGAGCGTGTTCCTGGTTCGTTCGGTTTCGCGCAGCAGCACCATGCCGATCTCGCCAAGAGCCTGCACGTGCGTGCCGCCACACGCATTCAGATCCAACCCCGGTATCTCGACCAGGCGCATGTCCCCGGCGCGTGCCGGCAGCTTGCGCACAGCCCCGGCAGCCAACAGGGCCTGCGCCTCGCTCGGCGAAACAACTTTCACAGCTATCGGCAGGTTGCTGAGGATGTGATGGTTCACCTGCGTTTCCGCCTGCCCGAGCTGTTCGATCGCCGCAATCTGCCCGGCCCGGGAATCGACGTCCAGATCGATGGTCGCGTCCTGTTCCCCGAGGTGAAACGAGACCGTTCTTAGAGCGAAGGTGTCGGCCAGCACGGCCGAAAGCAAGTGCTGCGCCGAGTGCTGCTGCATATGGTCCAGCCTGCGATCCCCGTCGACGACGCCCTCGATATCGGTCCCGGGTGGCAGGGGTTTGGTCGTTGTATGCCACACCTCGCCTGCATCATCCTCTACGACATCATCCACCGCGACAGAGATGGCGGCGCCAGAGCGCGCCGTGGCCTGGAGTACCCCGCGATCATGCGGCTGCCCACCCCCGGTTGGATAAAATGCCGTTCGGTCCAGGGCTATCTGCCAGACCTGGACCCCATCCTTTCGCGCGTACTCGCGAATATCCGTCACCTTGGCGCGGAACGCGAGAAGCCTCGAATCCTGGAGGTAAAGACGTTGTGCCACAGCCATGTACACCAGTGTACGAGCGCAGTTGTGCCTGCGCGCGTTGTCTGGAAAGAGCAGGTGACTGAGGTATCCTCAACGGGAAACTCACGTGGCAGACCGTGGGAAGAAGAGGTGCACGTGACAGAAGACGCAGCGTCCGCACAGCAGGCGAGGCCACAGAATATCCCTCGCAATTTGAAGCCTTATTTCCTTTGTTTTCTCGTCAAGGGCGAGCGGTGGGATGATCCGGCGGGCGCGGACACGCTGATGCCTGCGCAGCTCGCCTTTTTGCGAGAACAGATCGAGTGGCATCGCTACAAGGTCGCCGGGCCGGTTACGGATGGCGGGGAGATCGTTGGCTTCTCGATCGTCGAAGCAGCAGATGCTGACGCGGCCCTGGCCCTGGCGCAACAGGACCCAGCGGTCACGGCCGGCCGGGTCGCCGTACGCATCCTGCCCGCCATCCTGCCTAGTTTGGATAGCCTGAAGATCGAGTTTCCGAAGGTCACATCGCGGTAAGCTTGCGGCAGCTGTACCCCTCACTACGCCCTGCCATCTATCCACGCCCGTTCATATATCGTCAGGTAGATGATCTATCTTGCCCGTCATGGGCAGACTGTTTTCAACGTGCAGGGCCGGTATCAGGGTGCCTGTGACTCGCCGCTGACGTCTGTAGGTGTTGAACAAGCGCATCGGGTCGGAGCGCTGCTCAAGACGCTTGTCGGTGACTGCGCGGCGCTGAGCTTATGGTCGAGTCCACTTGGAAGAGCCTTACAGACAGCAGCCATCGTCCAGAGGGAGATGAAGACGATCCCGCATGTGGTCATCGACGGCCGGCTCAGCGAGGTCAGCCTCGGGTCCTGGGACGGGCTGACAGCCATCGACATCGAACACCTGTACCCAGGCGTTTGCGACGGGGCTACCGCTTTTGATGGGTACTTTCGCGCACCCGCTGGAGAAAGCGCGGATCGGGTAGAGCAGCGCCTGGCCTCCTGGCTGACCGATGCTGCTTCCCAGCCAGGCTGCCACATCGTCATCTCTCACGGCCTGGTCGGGCGACTGCTCAGGGGTTTATACGCGAGCTTGCCCCGGGCTGAAGCTTTAACGCTCGATGTTTCGCAAGACTTTATCTCCCGCTTGCATGCGGGAAAAGTGGAGCGAATCGATCTGCCTAAGTGAGAGCAGTGAAGTCCACCAACGGGAGATAAGTCCCGCTCAGTCAGCTTACAGCCAGCACCGTGGAGGGGTCAGGATGCTCAACTTGTTTCGCCTAGGCAGGAGCTTTGAAGAGGTCGAGTCGCTGGGATCAGCTGCTCGATCTGGTTAATACTCGATAGCAGGCGTCAGCGAGCAGCTCTCGGGATCACTGACTGGTGATCCTCGAGGCTGCGCAGTGCGATGAAGGGGATGGCGCAGCACACGGGCAGTGCTTCAACCAGCTTGACCACGAGAGCGGGCCCGCACCTATGTCCCTGTTTGCGCTGCCACTTACCGCTGCTGCCTGCAGAGAGCCCGCAGGCAACCAGTCACCGGCAAGCCACGCGGCAGCTAGCACTCAACTGCTGCAAAGACCGTACGGGCTCAGCGTATCTACAGCGAGCTCATGTTATGCAGGAACTCGGCGTTGTTGCGCGTCTTACCAAGCTTGTCGACCAGCAGCTCCATCGCCTCGGTCGGCGACAGCGGATTGAGCACCTTGCGCAGGACCCACACGCGGCTCAGGTCTTCCTTGCCGATTAGCAGC
>CAXTEW010000002.1:0-31676 GCA_964243175.1 uncultured Acidobacteriaceae bacterium | reverse complement strand
ATGCGGCTGGCTGCTTCCAGCTGGTTCAGTTCGTCCCGTTCCACTTGGCGCAAACGGTTGGAGAGCGCCGCGAAGCTCGCCTTCTGCCCTGCCCCGGGTCTGGTCTTTCCTTCCGTCTCCTGCAGAGATGCCAGCCTCTGCCTGTAGTAGCCGGTCAGCAACTGGGCCGCACCATCTGGCTCGGTACTTCGGTCCTGCTTCTGCTCTATATCGTCCAGAAACCTGAGCGCCGCGGTGACCAGCTTGCGCCGCGCCCACCGTTCCTCCTCAAGGCCGCGCGGCGAGGCACAGACACGCAGCCGGCGTATGACCCACGGCAGCGTCAAACCCTGGCCAGTAAGTGATACCAGGATGGCGGCGAATGCAAGGAAAAGGATGCCGGCCCGATGGGGGAATGGTGTCCCGGCATCGGTCAGCTCTGGCAGAGACAGGGCAGCGGCCAGCGTCAGAACCCCTCGCATCCCGGCCCATGCCGTGATGAAGGTGCGCCTGGGATCGAAGGGGTCCAGGGTGTGCCCCGACCAGCGTTGACGCACAACCCGTGTGATCCATTCCGCCGGGTAGATCCAGAGCAGTCGCAAAACTAAGAGTAGAAAACTGATAAACGCTGCTCCAGCGATAAGCGAGGGCCAGTGCAATGGACGCATGCCGTCCAATATCGTGGAAAGTTGCAGCCCGATCAGGATGAAGACCACGCCGTTCAGTGCAAACTCTATGGTGTTCCAGACGGCATTGGATTCAAGGCGCGCTTCGGATGTAAGCGCGAGTGAGCTTTTGCGTCCGATGTAAAGCCCACAGGTCACCGTTGCAAGAACGCCGGAGGCATGGATACTTTCGGCCAGCAGGTATGCAAAGTAAGGCGTGGCCAGGCTGATGAGAGTTTGCAGAGCAGAACCCTGCACCGGGCGCTGAAACGCGTAGACCACCACGGCCACGGCGAGACCGGCGGCAATGCCTCCGCAGAGGAGCAGCAATAGTTCGGCCAGGCCTCCGGCGAAGCTGGGTAGAGAACGCGAGGTTACCAGGGCGACGCTGAACTGGAGGGCCAGCAAGCCGGCAGCATCGTTCACCAGGCTTTCCCCCTCGATCAGGTCCAGCAACTCCTGCGGCAGGCCGACACGCCGCCCGATGGCCGAGGCAGCGATGGCATCGGTCGCGCAAACAACGGCTCCCAATACGGCACCGGTGGCCAGGTCGAAGTCCGGCAGAAGAAGATGGGTGGCGGCAGCGACGCCTGCGACCGTAATTGCGACGGCTCCAAAGGCAAGCAGCAGGATATGGAGCAGGTTCAGCCGGAACTCACGCCATGAGGTACGCAGAGCCGCGCTGTACAGTAGCGGCGGTAAGACTACGAGGAAGATCAGCGTCGGGTTGAGCGAAATATCAGGGAAGATCGGGATCAATGACAACACCAGGCCACCCAGAACCAGCACGATCGGATAAGGCACCTTGAAGCGTTGGGCCGCCGCAGCCAGGATCGCGGTGAAACTGACCAGCAGAAGTACAAGCACCTCCGTCGTGTGAATACCATGTGCAGGCATGCGTTCGACTGTACGTACATTTCAGATCGCCGTCACCGGTCGGCAAGCGGCAAGCAGGTAAAGTACTGCTATGGCGACTGCTGCAGCAATACCGCCCAGTTCTGTAGATGGCAGGGCAGTGTTTCGCAAGATCTCGCTGCGCCTGATTCCCTACATGTTCGTGCTCTACATTCTGGCGTATCTCGACCGTGTCAACGTCGGCTATGCCGCCATGCAGATGAAGTCCGATTTGCACCTGAGCGACACCGTCTACGGGACGGGGGCAGGTATCTTCTTCCTGGGCTCGGCCCTGTTCGACATACCCAGCAACCTGATCCTGGCCAAGGTCGGCCCGCGCCGTTGGATGGCCCGCATCATGATTACCTGGGGAATCGTAGCGGCGTGCATGTCGCTGGTGCACTCCCCGGCCTCTTTCTACGCGCTGCGCTTCCTGCTCGGCGTCAGCGAGGCGGGTTTCTTCCCTGGCATGATTCTGTACCTTACCTACTGGTTTCCCTCGCGGGAGCGGGCGCGCTCGGTTTCGCGCTTCATGACCGCAACCGCGATCGCCGGCGTTGTGGGTGGACCGATCGCAAGCACCCTGCTCGGCCTCAACGGCCTGGGCGGCCTGCATGGCTGGCAGTGGCTTTTCCTCTCGGAAGGCGTGCCCACCATGCTGTTCGGCGTGTCGGTGCTGTTTGTGCTCAAGGATCATCCATCCGAAGCGAAGTGGCTTGCACCGGCCGAACGCGACTGGCTGGAAGCCGAACTGAAGCGGGATCGCGAGGAGCTTGGTTCAGGCGGCCACCACAACTTCGCCGATGCCTTCAAGTTGCCGGCGCTTTACCTGCTTGCCGCGATCTTTTTCGCCTGCCAGGTGGGTGTGTATGTCATCAATCTCTGGCTGCCGCTCTTCCTCAACAAGATGCGCGGCGGTACGCACCTGAGTGCAGCGGCTATCGATCGCTGGGCCACGCTCCCCTACCTCATCACGGCCATCATGATGGTGGTGATCGGCTGGAGTTCCGACCGCTTCAATGACCGGCGGTTCCACGTGGTTGGCTGCATGGTGTGTTCCGCTATCGGCTTTGCGACCGCCGTGCATGCGCACTCATTGGCCACCGTGCTGGTTGCATTTACCTTTGCCACCATCGGGGTGTTCAGCATGCAGGGGCCCTTCTGGACGTGGCTTACCAGCATGCTCGAAGGGACCGCGGCGGCTGGCGGCATCGCCATCATCACCTGCGTCGGCGGCTTCGGCGCGTTCCTGGGCCAAGTCACGGTCGGGCATCTCAGCGACAAGTCGCACAGCTATGACAGCGGCCTGTACTCGGTCGGTGCCGTGGTGCTGGCCGGTGCTGTGACCTCACTCTTCCTGAAAAACAAGCGAGCTGAATCAGTGACCCGAACAAGAGCGCAGGAGCATACAGAGGCCTGAACTGGCATGGATGATCAGCGCTTGCGCGGTGCCTCGAAGGCTGCCGCGGGCGCTGGTAAAGCAGCCAGTCCGTTTACAGGTGCGGCAGCTGCGCCTGGTCCCATCCCCCACCGACTGCCTTGATCAGCAGCACGCTGGCATCGAGCCGCCGCAGCATGATTTCGATGTCATTGCGCTCGTTGTTGAGCGCGGCGGTTTGATATGTCACCACCTGCAGATAGGTGTCGACACCGCCTTCATAGCGGATATTAAAGAGATCAAGCGACTGCTCGGCGCTTGCTGTTGTTTCATGCTGCTGCTGGGCTTCGGTTTCAAGGATGCGCAGTGCTGCGAGGTTATCCTCAACCTGCTGGAACGCGGTCAGCGCTGTCTGCCGGTAGTCGGCCACGGTCTGGTCATAGTTGGCGGACGCGGTGTTGAGCGAGGCCCGCCGGCGGCCCGCATCGAAGAGCGTCTGCGAGAAGGTCGGTCCCACAGCCCAGAAGCGGCTGGGCCAGGTAAACCAGTTCGCCGCGGAGGTTCCCAGGAATCCACCTTGCGCGCTGATGGACAAGGTCGGATAGAAAGCAGCCCGGGCGATACCGATCTGTTCATTCGCCGAGGCCATCCTGCGCTCACTCGCTGCGATGTCCGGCCTACGCTCCAGCAGCTGCGTGGGGAGCAGTCCCGGAATCTTTGGGAGAGCGGGCGGCTTCAGATTGATCGGGTCTGGCTGCAGGGTAAAGCCTGCCGGCGGCTCGCCGATCAGCACGGCAATCGCATGCTCGTCGGCCGTGCGCTCGATGCCCAGGTCAGTACTCAGCACGCGCGCCGAGTTGAGCTGGGTCAGCGCCTGGTCCACGTCTGACTTGGGAGCGGCGCCGCCTTCAAACCGCAGCTCGGTCAGGTCGTAGGCCTGCTGGTAAGCCTTCAGCGTATCCATCACCAGCTTGAGCTGCGCATCGGTCGCGCGCGCGTCGAAATAGTCCATCGCCAGTTCCGCATGCAGGCTCAGGCGGGCGTTTTCCAGGTCCGCATCGGAAGCCTGCGCCTGTTCGCGAGCACTCGTAATGCTCCTGCGGATCCTGCCCCACAGGTCGACCTCGTAGTTGAAGTCAAACGGAAGCTGAAAATTTCCCACACCATTGTTGGCCAGTGAGGAGTTGAAGTAAGGCTGGTTGGCAGAATCGCGCACCGCACCGATCGATGGGCCGACACCAATGGTCGGCGCAAGATTGGAGCGGTTATAACTGATCTGCTCGCGCGCCGCACGGAAGTTTGCTTCAGAAGACTTGAGCGTCTGGTTGGCGGTATCTACCTGTACCTCCAGCGCGTCGAGCTGCGAATCATCGTAGAGCTTCCACCAGTCGCCCTTCAGCGCGGCATCCTGGGGCTGGCCCGTGGTCCAGCCGTCCGCGGGCGAGGGCGTGGTATGCGGTTGCTCCTTGAAGGCCGGAGCAATCGGTGTATCCGGACGCTTGTAGCTGGGACCGACCATGCAGCCGGCCAGCATGAGACTGGCAGCCATCACAAGGGGAATGGCACCGCGGCCGGACAGGCGGAGACTCGCGCTCATTCAGCAGCCCTCTTGTCAGCCCCGCCGGCCGGGCCTGCCCCCAGCACCCGTACCTGGTCGCCATCCTCGAGTGAATCACTTGGATCGACGACGATTGCATCGGAGGGTTTCAGCCCGTCTGTGATCTCGACAGAGGCCCCGTAGTCATGACCGATCTTGACGTCGCGCAGGGTGACATGGCCATTCTCGACAACGCCGACCTGCATGCCCTGGCTGCGGAACAGCAGCGTGTTCGCAGGCACCCGGAGAGCCTGTAACTCGGTTGGCAGATCAAGATGCACAAAGGCGTAAGCGCCCGGCAACAGCTTGCCGGTGGTGTTATCGACATCCACTTCCACATTCAAGGTGCGCGATACGGGATCGACCGCGCGGGAGTTTCGTGCCAGCACACCGTAGAACTTTTCGTTGGGGAACGCATCGACCGTGATCTGTACACGTGCCCCATCATGCACGGCGCTCTGGTACACCTCGGGAACAGGCACGAACACGCGCAGCTTGTCGGTCGAAGCGAGATGGAACAATTCCTTCTGCGTGGTATTCTGGCCTGCCTCGATCAGCGAACCGGTGTCCACATTCCTGGCCGTGATGACGCCTGAGAAAGGCGCATAAATCCGCTCGAAATCCTGGAGTTGCTGCAGACGCTTTACATTCGCGTCCTGGGCAGACAGGGTGGACTGGCGCGCCGCCCGATCGCTCATGGCCTGGTCCGCTTCCTGTCGCGACACGGCATTCTTCTGCAGCAGCTTTTCCCAGCGGGTAGCGGTGATCTGCGCGATCTGCAGGTTGGACTGCGCGGTTTTAACGTCTGCCTGCGCCTGTGACACCTGCTGGTCCAGTTCAGGCGTTTGGATAATGGCGAGCAGTGTGCCCTTCTGCACGTGGGTCCCGATGTCAGCGAACCAGTGCTGCAGGTAGCCGCTGGTACGGGCATAGATCGGGGTGTCAATGAATGCCGTGACATTGGCAGGCAGCACGACCTGGGCTGCCTGGCCGCCGGAACCCGCAGGGGTAGTCACGCGCACCAGGGGGATGGCCACGGCGTCCGTGCTCTGTGTCAGGGCTTTCTCATGATTGCGTCGCGTTTCGATACCTGCGTAGATCAACCCGGCAAGCAGCAGGCAGACAACGACGCCCAGTACCGTGCCGCCGCGCCGACGACTGACGGGCGGCGTCAGTGCTGTCACGCCATCGATCGGGCCAAGCGGCATGCGCGGCGCTTCCTGCGCATCACGCAGCAGCTCTGTTCCTGTGTCGCGCATGCCTTCGTTCCCGGTACCGTGTGTGTCCTGCATCGTGCGTCCTCTTTTCAGGCGTGTGCTTCCGGTTGCATGCTGCGCTTGCTGGCAGCAGCAGCTGCCCGGTCGTATTTGCGGCCGTGCAGCAGTGCAAAGACCGAGGGAACAAACGTGAGCGTTGCCACGGTGGCCATCAGCAGGCCGCCGATCACAGCGCGGCCAAGCGGCGCATTTTGTTCGCCGCCGTCGCCCAGGCCCAGCGCCATGGGAATCATGCCAATGATCATGGCGAGGGCCGTCATGCAGACCGGCCGAAACCGTGTGGCTCCTGCTTCGATCGCTGCCCGGATCGGCTCCCCATGCTCGGCCAGCCGGATTTTCGCGAAGGAAACAACAAGGATCGAGTTAGCCGTCGCCACGCCCATACACATGATCGCGCCCATCAGGGCAGGCACGCTCAGCGTGGTCTGGGTGAGGAAAAGGAAAAGCACAATCCCGGCCAGCGCCGCCGGCAGCGCGGTCACAATGATGAATGGATCGAGCCAGCTCTGGAAGTTCACCACGATCAACATGTACACCAGCACGATGGCAAAGGCGAGGCCAGCGAGCAGCGCCACGTACGCACTCTGCATGGTCAGCAGCTGTCCGCGCAGATCAATGAATGTGCCACGCGGCAGGTGATGGCTGTTATGTTCGACAATCTTCTGCACCTCCGCACCAACTGCGCCCAGATCGCGATCCTGCACGGCTCCGTAAATATCAATGGTGCGCCGGATGTTGTAATGCGAAACAATCGCCATCTCGTTGCCGCGCTGCAGCGTGGCCACGTCCCCGAGGATGCCAGAGGCAGGCGTCGTTTCCGAGTGGATCGGCACGTTGGCAAGCTCCTGCATCGACTCTTCCGCATACTGCGGCGTTTGCGCGACAAGGTTGTAGTTCACGCTGTTCTTGGGATTGAGGAAAAACATGGGAGTGATCTGGAACGAGCCGCTCAGGCTGTTCAGCACACTCTGCGCCACGTCGCGCTCGGTAAAGCCGCCCTGCGATGCCTTGGTGCGGTCCACGGCCACGTTCAGTACCGGGTAGTTGAGTGGCTGCTCGATGCGCACGTCGGTAAGTCCCGGAACCTGCCGCAGCTGCTTCATCAGGTTGTCGGCGATGGCCTTGCTCTTGTACACGTCATTGCCCTGGATCTGGACGTCGATCGGCGCGGGCAGCCCGAAGTTCAGTATCTGCGTCGTGATATCCGCAGGCAGGAAATAGAACATGTCGCTGGGAAACTGGGCAGGAAGCGCCGTCCGCAGCTGGCGGATGTAGTTAGCTGTCGGATGGTGGTGCTCCTTGAGGCTCACGATGATATCGGCATCACTCGCACCCACCAGCCCGGAGGTGGAATGCATGGTGTTGAAGCCGCTATACGGCAGGCCAATGTTATCGAGGATGTTGTCGAGCTCGGCGGCCGGCACGGTCTTGCGGATCTGGTCTTCGACCAGGTCGCACAGCCTCGCGGTTTCTTCTATGCGCAGGCCGGTCGCGCCGCGCACGTGGAGGATGAATTCACCCGAGTCCGTGCTGGGAAAGAAATCCCGGCCAAGAAACGGCACCAGCAGGAACGCACACAGGCAGGCCAGCAGGAAGGCGCCCGTAAAGACAACACGGTGCAGCACCAGCGCGGCCAGCAGGGACTGGTAGCGGCTGCGCAGCCGTTCAAAGCGGCGCTCGAACCCCTGTTGAAAGATGACCAGGGGGTTGCGCGAAGGAGCTGGATGGTGGATGCGCAGCAGGTACATCGCAAGGGTGGGGACCAGTGTCCTAGAGAGCAGGTAGGACGCCAGCATGGCGAACACCACGGCCTCGGCGAGCGGTACGAACAGGAATCGCGAAACGCCGCTGAGAAAGAACATGGGCAGGAACACGATGCAGATACATAGAGTCGAGACCAGGGCAGGAACAGCGATCTGCGCAGCGCCGTCGAGAATAGCCGGGCGAAGCTCGTACCCTTCTTCAATGAAGCGCTCGATATTTTCGATGGTGACGGTGGCGTCGTCGACCAGGATGCCGACCGCCAGCGCCAAGCCGCCCAGCGTCAACGTGTTGATGGTTTCGCCGATGAGGCTGAGCAGGATGATGGACGAAAGGATCGACAGCGGGATGGAGATCGCAATGATCAGCGTGGAACGCCACGACCCGAGAAACAGCAGGATCATGAGCCCGGTCAGTCCGGCAGCGATGATCGCCTCGCGGATGACGCCCTGCACCGCACTGCGTACAAACACAGACTGGTCGGCAAGGGGAGAGATCTTGAGCTGCGGCGGCACCAGCGTTGCCACGCGGGGAAGCACACCGCGGATGCCGGCGACCACGGACAGGGTCGATGACTGGCCATTCTTCAACACGCTGATCAGCACGCCGCGCCGACCGTCGGCCCGCACGATGTTGGTCTGGTTCTGAAAGCCGTCACTCACCGTCGACACGTCGCGCACGTAGATCGTGCTGCCGCTGACCTGCTTCACCGGCAGGTCGGCAATTTCCTGCACGCTTTGCGGCGAAGCATTGGTCTCGACGTCGTACTCGGATGATCCGATCTTGGCCGTGCCCGAGGGCAGCACCAGGTCCTGCGACTGGAGCGCATTCAGCAGGTCCAGCGGCGCAATGCCTTTCGCCTGCATGAGCTGCGGCTGCATGTTCACGGTGATCTGCCGTTGCTTGCCGCCGTAGGTCAGAGGGATCACGGCGCCGGGTATCGTCGTCAGCTGCGGCCGGATGAAGTTGGTGGCATAGTCGTTCAGCTGCGATTCCGAAAGACCTTCACCAGAAATCCCCAGCTGCAGGATCGGCACGCTCGATGCCGAGAAGTTGATGATTTCAGGCGGCAAGGTGCCGGGCGGCAGCTGCTTGAGCATGTACTGCGAGGCAGCAGTCACCTGCGCGTTTGCCGTGTCGAGGCTGGCGCCTGGCTGCAGAAACACCTTCACCACGGTCTGCCCGTTGTAAGTGGTCGATTCGATGTGCTCGATGTTATCGACCAGCGTTGTAAGTGCCTTCTCATAAGGGCTGGTAATTCTGCCTTCAAAGCTCTCCGCGCTTAGCCCGGCATAGGCGAAGTTCACCGCAACGACAGGAATGTCGATGTTCGGGAAGATATCTGTTGGGGTACGCAGGATGATGACCGGGCTAAGGATGAGGATCAGCAGCGCTAGGATGATGAACGTGTAAGGCCTGTCCAGGGCTATCTTAACGATCCACATACGATGTCACTCCTTACCCGGCCCCAGCCTGAAGCAGAAGCAGTTGCTTTAGTCTGCGCCCGCCGGGCATCAAATGGAAAACAGTATCTTCCGCGCAGCTCGATCGGCGAAACCGATAGAGTGGGAGAATGGAACTACGCCATCTTCGCTACTTCTGTGCGGTTGCTGATGAAAAGGGCTTTGCCCGCGCCGCTGCGATGCTCCATATCTCGCAGTCAGCCGTAAGCGAGCAGGTGCGCGACCTGGAAGAGGAGCTGGGCGTACCGCTCTTTGATCGCCGCGAGCACCGTGCGCGGCTGAATGCGCAGGGCGAAATCTTCCTCCTCGAAGCACGCAAGACGCTTGCCGCGGCAGCACTGGCGATGGAAGCGGCACGACGGTCGGCGCGGGGCGAAATCGGCACCCTGAACATAGGCTTCTTTGTGGGTGGCACCGATGCCGTCTTCCCCGCGCTGATACGAAACTTCCGCGCCCAGTTCCCCGGCGTGCGCGTCTCCCTGGTCGAAATGACGCCGACCCTGCAGCAGGAGGCGTTGCTTGCCGGCACCATCGACATCGCATTCACCCGCGCGCTGCCCGCGCGCCAGGGCAGTGAGCTGCGGGCGCAGCGCTTCTATATAGAGCCGCTGGTCGCTGCGCTGCCGGCAGAGCACCCCCTGGCCGGGCAGCCGGTCGATATGGCGCGGCTGGCCGCAGAGCGCTTTGTGATTACGCAACGCGAAACCTCGCCGGCACTCTTCGACAAGGTAATCGAGCTATGCCGGGCGGCTGGCTTTTCTCCCGGGATTGCCGCGACCTCGGCGGTTGCCAGTGGGGTGCTCACCCTGGTGGCCGCTGGCGAGGGGGTGGCTATCCTGCCCATGAACACCCTGAAGCTGGCTCCGGCGGACATTGTTTCCTCGCCCATCCGGAGCAGCGATGCGTTTATCGACCTCGTCATTGCGTGGAACTCCAGGCTCGAAAGTCCGCTGCACCGCTCCTTTCTGCAACTGGCGCGCAAGGCACGCAAGGCGGTCGCAGGGGAGTAGGCAAGGGCGTGACCCTGCCCGCCTCTGCCTGGCGCAGGACCAGCTGGGACTTTCTGCTTTGACGAGGCTCGGTTCGCCCCTGCAGAATGGCTGCGCATGCTTTCCTGGCTCGTTTCTCGCGGCGGTATCAAAGTGCGGTTGGCTACCATGCTCTTCCTGGAGTACTTCATCTGGGGCGCGTGGTATGTCACGGTCGGCACATGGCTGGGCTCCACCCTGCATTTTTCCGGGACCGAGGTAGCGCTTGTGGCTGGCTCGACGGCGATCGGCGCACTGGTCGCGCCGTTCATCGCAGGCACGCTGGCCGATCGCTTCGTTGCGACAGAAAAGCTGCTCGCCGGGCTGCATCTGCTCGGCGCTGCCCTGCTCTGGAGCGCGTCCGGCAACCATGCCTTTGCGCCTGTGTATGTGCTGGTGCTGTTGTATGCCTGCTGCTACATGCCGACCGTGTCACTGACGAACACGCTGGCTTTCCGCCAGATGCGCGACCCCGGAGTTGAATTTGCGCCGGTCCGCGTATTCGGCACGGCCGGTTGGATCGTTGCAGGCCTGCTGGTCGGCGGCCTGGCGCTGGAAGCCACTGCCGCGCCCCTCAGGATCGCTGCGGCGGCGTCTGTCCTGATGGCGGCTTACTGCCTCACGCTGCCGCACACACCGCCTGTGGGCGCACCCGCGGGCGAGCAGCGCCGCATGTTCTCGCCGCAGGTGCTTGCCCTGTTTCGCGATCGCTCCTTCCTCGTCTTCACGGCCGCGTCCCTGCTGATCTGTGTGCCGCTGCAGTTCTACTACGCGTTCACCAACCTGTTTCTCAACGAAACAGGGGTACGCGATGCAGCGGGCAAGATGACCGGCGGGCAATTTTCAGAACTCGGCTGCATGTTGCTGATCCCGTGGTTTTTTCGCAGGCTGGGTGTCAAAGGCATGCTCATGGCAGGTATGGCAGCCTGGGCTCTCCGCTATGTGCTGTTCGCATTCGGCAACAGTGGCAGCGGCATGCCCCTGCTCTGGGGCGGGATTCTGCTGCACGGAATCTGCTACGACTTCTTTTTCGTCACCGGCCAGATTTATGTCGATCGCAAGGCGCCGGCAGCGATCCGCTCTGCCGCGCAGGGGCTCATTACACAGATCACGTACGGCGCCGGCATGCTGATCGGCTCCTACCTGTCGGGCGGGGTGGTCGACCACTACGCGGGCGCAGTACCGGGGCACGGGGGGCACCAGTGGCGCGGCATCTGGCTGATCGCGGCCAGCTGCTCGGCGGTGGTGTTGGTGCTGTTTACCCTGTTCTTCAGAGACCGGACCACTGTGCCTGCGGCAGACGCGCCAGGTGATCGTGAGATCGCCGCCGGCGCGGCGGGAACCACGGCAGCCGCTGTCTAGCACTTCCCGCAACAGGCGTTGACCGTGCCTTGACCCGGGCTAAACGGTAGCCCTGGCCAGCGTCGCGCCCAGCCACACCGCCAGCAGGCCCAGCACCAGGCTGCCTAATACGTACATGCTGGCCTCGAGCCAGGCAGCGTTTTCAAGTGTCGTAAAGATCTCCCACTCAAAAGTGGAGAACGTGCTGTACGCGCCGATAAAGCCGATCGGGATCAGGAAGCGCCACATGGGACTGCTCCCCGGCCGCTGGGCGAGAAACATCAGCACAAAACCGATCAGAAAACAGGCCGTCATATTGATCGTGAAGGTGCCGAGAAGCGACCGGCTGCCTGCGCGGCTGCTGACCAGTGTGGCAACACCGTAGCGGGCCAGGGCGCCACAGGCGCCTCCAAGGGCGATCGCAAAAAACTTCAACAAGCAGGCTGCTCCCCATGGGCGGAATCGTGGCAGGATCTTGCCATGACAGGCCTCACCCAGCATTCTAGATGCGGTGCCATCGGGATCGGTCGTCAGCGCGGCTCGCGTTGCTGCTTACTGCTGCTGAAAGATCAGGAAGTAGTCCTGCCCATCCGCCTTGGTGAAGTCGTACCGGCCAACAACGTGGAA
Organism: uncultured Acidobacteriaceae bacterium; assembly: GCA_964243175.1. Taxonomy (GTDB): domain Bacteria; phylum Acidobacteriota; class Terriglobia; order Terriglobales; family Acidobacteriaceae; genus EB88. The sequence goes on along the minus strand of CAXTEW010000002.1, from coordinate 19,666 downwards.
GCCCGCCTGGTTCAACTCCCTGACCACGACAGCCTCGTCGAGCCCGTGATCGGCCCCGTCCCCGTTGCGGTCGATGATGCCAAACTTCGCCCCGGAGCGAAGTGCCGGCTTCAGGTTGCGCAGCAGCGTTTCCGGGTGCGCGATCTCGTGGTACACCTTCAGCATCAGCACGGCATCCACGCTGTTCCGCTGTAGCTGCGGGTCGTCAGGAGTACCCTGCACAACATGGATTGCGGGCAGCTTTTCGCGGGTGCCGCGCTCGCGGATCGCTTTCACAGCCGCCGGGTTGATGTCTTCTGCATAGACGCTGCCGCCCGGACCAACGCGCGCCGCAGCCCGCACGGTGAACCAGCCAGAGCCTGCGCCGATATCAGCCACTGCGCTGCCCGGCCGGATGCCCAGCAGGTCCATGACGCGATCAATCTGTAGTTTCTTCTCGCGATCCTTGTACTCAAAGATCGACAGGTCTCCGCTGTAGGGTGTGCTCGTAGCACGGGGAGCCGTGGCTGCTGCCTGCGCACGTGCATGCAGAGACGTGCCCGCGATGGAGGAGCCGGCAACAAGAAGGCAGGCCGCCAGCGCGATGCCGGCCCGCGTGCGCCAGATGCCTGAGGGTCTCAGGGGAGGGTTCATAGCTGTCAGCATGCTCCTTTGCTTTGCACCCTGTCCAAGGCTGGCGTGTAGTACTTTCCGTGGGGCAGGAACAACCGCGCCCAGTGGGGCTGCCGGAATTTACAGCTGCCGGGCCAGTACCAGGGTGATATCGTCCGGTTGTTCGGCGTCGCCAATCCAGTTGCGCAAGGCCCGCATGGTCTGGTTCGAGATAGTGGCCAGGGATTGATGCCGTTCGCGGCGAATCACTTCCATCAGGCGCTCTTCGCCAAATTCGCCGAACTCGTTCTCAGGCTCGGTCACGCCGTCCGAGTAGGCTACCAGCAGGTCGCCAGGGTCCATCGTTACGGTGGCCTCCTCGTACTCCATACCCGGCAGCAGCCCGACCACCGACCCGCCGTGATCGAGCCGCTTGACGCTGCCATCCGCGCAAAGCAGCAGCGGCGGCAGCTGGCCGCCATTCGAGTAGCGCAGCTGTCGCGTCCGGCTGTCGTAGCAGGCCAGGAACAGTGTGGCGTACTTCGCCGGCTGGGTACTGCTGTACAGGTGCCGGTTGAGCAGGGCAAGCAGCTGGCCGGGAGAGTTGAGAACGCCGGGCGGGTCGGCAGTCTCGAAGTCATCGCCAGGGTGGTAAACGCTGCTCGAGCTACCCACGCCCACCAGGCTGCTGGCCGGCATCACGGAAGCGCCTGCTGCATGGTAAGCACGGACAGCAGAGTGAAGAGAGGCCATCAAGAGCGCAGCCGAGATACCCTTGCCGCTGATATCCCCAAGTGCCAGGCATAGCTGCGCGTCACCGGTACGGATGAAGTCGTAGTAGTCGCCACTGACGGTCCGCGCTGGTTTGCAGATGCCGTGTACCTCGAAGTTGGCCAGGTGGATAGGGGCATGCGGGAACAGGTTCTTCTGCACCTCCTGCGCAATCTCAAGCTCGCTCTGGATGCGTTCCTTCTCCCGCTGCTGCTCCAGCAGTTCTTCGAGCGAACCGGCCATGGTGTTAAACGAGGTGGCCAGGGCAGCCAACTGATCGCGCCGCCCGACCTGGATGCGGTGCTTGAAATTGCCGCCATCCAGCTGCGTCGTGGCGCCGTACAGATCCGCAACCGACTGGGTAATGGTCCGGCTCAGGCGCAGTGCCATCAGAAACGCCGCCAGTTCCAGCAGGGCGAAAACAAGGGCGATGGCGATCAATGCATTGCGAACAATGGTTCCTATCAGGACAGAAGTCGCAAAGAGGCGCTGGTAGAGCACGGTCGGGCGGGAAATGACGCCGATCATCGCGGGTACCACCTTCCCGCTCTGCCAGTCCACAAAGTGCAGCGGCGCAGTGAAGAAGACGCGTGTATCGAAGAAGTAGGCGCCACTGGCCAGAGTGCCCCCCTGCACCGAGGAAAAGTTCGTCAGGCGATCCTCCGCCGCTTCGCCGGCCACCTTCTCGGGTGTGCCGTCATTTTCCAGAAGCTTGCTGTGCACGGCGATTCCGGGCAGGATCTTGACCATCCCGAGCCCCTCCCCGAGTGTGTTCATGCTGCTGCGCCCGAGGGGCACGCTGGCCAGTATCAGGATGCTGTGCACAGTGCCTTGCCCTGACGGCGACCTCGCGTGCCCAGTCTGCTCGACATGCTCGTATCCACTGACCGCCCGCAGGTAGAGCCTGCCACCATCCTGCACGACCCCGCTGAAGCCGACGTGCGCCCAGCCGGGAAGAGCATGGTCAGGTCGCCCGCTGGCCGCGAAGATTTTGCGTTCTGGTTCGCCCGGCGTCGACTCTGGTTGGAGCGCAATGGGTACGCCGTCCTGCCACGCCGTGATTTCCAGGCCCTCCTGCCGTGCCATGGCCGCCGACGCCCGCGCAAACTCGGGGATCGTGACCCGACGCGCTTGAGGATCGAGCTCCAGGGCATGGCCGATCGGTGCAGCCAGGGTGTCGCTGACATCTTTGACATGGCCCTGGCTCTCGGTCAGCGCCGCAATGGCGGTGTCGGTCGCGAACTGCCCCGAAAGCACATAGGCAACCACAAGAGTCAATGTGCCGAAAAGGACCAGCGGCGCGAGGCCCATCAGCAGGTAAGTCAGGGTGAGCCGGTTGCGAACCGTCCACAGCACCTGGTTGAAGACCCAGCGATAGATCAGAACGGCAGCGAAGCAGATCAACGCGAGGACATCGAGGCAAGCAAGCAGGCTGCCGATGTCGCCCGCCACGCCCGGCGCAAAAGCCAGCAGTATCAGCAGGATGGCCAAGACCAGCAGCCAGAAGCTGCCACGCTCGGCGCGCCCACTGAGCGGCTTCCGGCCCAGACGTTCGAAGAGTGCTGTCTCGACGCGGGCAAACCAATCCACCACGTTACTCATTCGCCTCCTCTGCCATGCCTGCCATGGCTACCGCGCAGCGTACCTAGAGTGTATGGCCGTCGGAAGCCGGCGCGGCAACTACGCTGACTGCCGCACTGGTGGAGCAGACCACAGTACCGGTGGCCGATACACGTGGCAGATCTTTGCGAAGTGCCTGGCCGGCTGGGCAAAGCTTCCGGCTCTATTCCCAGAACGTAGCAAGCCCCGAAGACGCGGCGGCGACTGTGACTAGAACGCCTGCTCTTTCCCGGGCATGCAGCCGGGTGTCGGTGCATCCACCGCAGCCTGCACGCTCCTGCCACGCTGTCCGGAGAAACAAGCAGGTGGTCACGCGCAAAGAGAAGCGCCGGTACACTCTGGCAGCCAAGTTACGAAAGCTCGATTGCTCCAACCCCGCCTGGCCCAGGATTTATGCTGCGGCAGCCTTACATGCTTCTCGCATGGTGACGGATGCGCACCCTCGCGTGCTCGCAGTGTTAACGGCGACTTACACCGGCACTTACTGCGGCACCTGCCCTTGCTCGGCGTTTCTGACTTACCGGGGCAAGAGCTTAGTTAGCTCGCGCCGGCCTTCGCGTTCGCTCTGCAGACAGGGGTTTTCAGTAGAGCGACGCTTCGATGGTAAGGCTGCATTGACTTACAGACTTACTGCATACGGCTTCTGCAGCAGGCTGCATCGGTGAGTGGCTATCTTTGCCTTGGAGCTACCGGCAGCACGAAAGGGTATCTCATAACTCAGCGAATGTAAGTTCATTACGATGGTGACGTAGCGTATTTCTACGATGTCGTCATAATCGAACCACTACTCAGCTAGCAATTCAAGGCAAGCGTGCTCTTCTCCACTTAGAGGAGTGCTATGCCACCCCAGGAGTTGGACCTCTATGAATAAACTTATGCAGTTTGCGCGCACCTTCGTTCAGGACGAGTCCGGCCAGGACCTGATTGAATATGGCCTGGTTGCCGCTTTGATCGCTCTTGGCTGTATTGTGGCGATGACCTCTCTTAGTACCACGATCGGGAATGCTTTCACCTCGGTAGGGGCGAAACTTACCAACGCAATGTAGCAAGGCCAAGGATTCTCCTCTCCTGCTACTGATCGTACGGACTTACTCTTCTCTTGCTCCTTTGTTCACGCGTCTCGTCGCGCACGCGCTGCGCTGCGGCTTTTTGCGCCTGCCGCGGATGGAGGCGCACGGTCGGGACCAACGCTCCTGTAACCAGGACGGACCACATCTTCACTCCAAAGCGAAAGCGCTCTTGCCTGGTGGCACCTCATGATGCACATGGATGACGGGCCCTTGTACTGCATGCTGGCAGTGGTATGCGCCACGGCTGCAGCCGTGTATGACGTGCGGGAGCAAAGGATACCAAATGGACTCAGCGGCTCCATTCTTGCGGCCGGCCTCTCCATCCATCTGTGCCTGCAGGGTTGGCATGGGCTCGCTTCCTCGTCACTTGCCGCTCTGGTGGCCGGCGGCCTGTTCCTGGTCCTGTTTGTGGCCGGTGGCATGGGCGCCGGGGATGTGAAGCTGATGACGGCGGTCGCCGCTGTCACCGGTAGCGCCCCGTTACTACCCATGCTGCTTGCCACGGTGACTGTCGGCGCACTCTACGCGCTTCTCCTAGCCACTTACGAGAAGCAGCTTGCCAGCACGCTGCGAAATACCGCGGCCGTGATCGGGCACCATCTGCGATCAGGCCTGCGGCCGCATGCGAGCCTTAACCTTGCCAACCAGAAAACGCTGCGGCTGCCCTTCGCCGTACCAGTGACCCTGGGCTGCGCGGCTACTTTCTGTATCACCGCGTGGGGGCGGTAAGTCGTGAAAGCCCAGCGGTTCACAGCCGCACTGGCAGGATCGCTCCTTATCTCAGGGGGCTGCACGTACCTGCTCGGCCGCGCCATCAGGGCTCCTCACAAACAACCTCCCGCGGATATCTGGTACGTGGCGTCCACGCGCCCACTGGACGCCGGCGAACTGCTGAAACCGGAGAGTGTCACGACGACACAGTGGCCAGCCTCCAGACCAATCGCTGATGCATTCCTGAAGACAGGGGACGTGGTCGGCAGGATGGCGCTCTATCCGTTGGCAGAGGGCGAACCCATCCTGGCCCGGGATCTGTCAGTTGCTGGTGGAGGCGGCCTGGCCGCCAAAATTCCTGATGGTATGCGAGCGATCGCCTTGCGATCGGACGAGGTCGCAGGCGTAGCGGGCTTCCTGATGCCTGGTTCGCGAGTCGATGTCCTGGCGACATATCGCGCCGCGCAATCGGCCGAGCCGGTAACCGTCACCGCCCTTCAGGATGCGGCGGTCCTCGCGATCGGCCAGCGCGCCCAGCCTGATCCTGATGGGAAGCCTGCTACCGTCACGGTTGTCACACTGCTGCTGTCGCCTGCCGAGTCGGAAAAGGCAGTCCTCGCCAGCACGCAGGGGACGATTCACTTCGTTCTGAGAAATGCGACGGATCGAACGCGGCCTGAAAGCGTGCCGATGGGGCTGCCCATGCTCTCGGGGGCTGCGCATCCCGCTGGTCTGACACCAGTCGCACCGACCACGGTCAGCACACACAGGCGCACACCACCGGACATCGGCGTAGAGACGGTGCTCGGTGACGAGGCTGCTCCGACCAAAGCGGCGGGCCAGCCATGAGGATTCTCTCGCCGGCGAAAGCACGCTGCTGCGGTCTGCTGCTCCTGCTCCTGCTCCTGGCCAGGCCCAGGGCAAGGAGCCAGGTTGCTTCCCTGCTGCCAGGCGAGCTGGCGACAGCACCGATCATGCAATCGGCCGCCGTTCGTGACACGATTCACATGCTCGTTGGGCACTCGCTGATGCTGGCGACCGCCACACCGTTGCGCCGCATCTATGTCGGCACTCCGGCGCTGCTACACTCCTACCCTTCCGGACCAAGCGAGATCGTTCTTACTGCAAAAGCAGCGGGCGTCAGCAGCCTCGTGCTGTGGGAGAAGAACGGCGGCCACAGGCTCTACACCATATCGATTGATCTAGACCCAGGCACGCTGCAGGCCTCCTTGCACGATACCCTTCCGGGTTCCAGCATCCAGGTTGAAGCGCGGGGAGACAAGCTGTTCCTGACGGGCACTGTTCCGACAGAGGCCGCGGCGGACGCTGCGGCAAAGATGGCGGCTCTCTATTGCAAGGACCCCGTGAGCGCCCTCCGCGTCAGGACGGTGCATGGCCGCCAGGTACAACTCAAGCTGCGCATTATCGAGATAGACCGGACGCGGCTCGAGCAGCTTGGAGTGAACTTTTTCTCGGGCGGCAAGAACACTTCCTCGACGTCGACACAGCAGTTCGGCGCGCTCACGCAGTTAGCCACCGCCGCAAGCTCTGCTGCCACCGTCATCGATCCGCTCAACCTGCTCTTTGTGAACTCCTCGTTGAATGTCGGATTGAACATCCAGGACCTGGAGCAGAAGCAGATTCTGCAGATTCTGGCTGAGCCGACCTTGACAACGATCAGCGGCCAGTCTGCCCACTTTCTCTCCGGCGGTGAGTTTCCCTTCCCCGTAGTGCAGGGTGGTACGGGTAATTCAACGGCCATCACGATTATGTTCCGTCCTTTCGGCGTGAAGGTGGACTTCACTCCTACAGTCAATGAGGATGGATCGATCCGCCTCAAGGTCAGCCCCGAGGTCAGCGCGCTCGACTACACCAACGCCGTGACTATCTCGGGATTCACCATTCCGGCCCTGTCGACGCGCCGCGCCGAAACAGAAGTGGAAATCAGGGATGGCCAAAGCTTCGTGGTGTCCGGCCTGCTCGACCACCGGGTAACAGACAGCATGAGCAGGATCCCGGGAATCGGTGACGTACCGATTCTGGGCCAGATTTTTAAATCCAAGAGCCTGCAGCGATCGGTCATCGAGCTTATCGTCATCGTCACGGCGACAGTTGTTGACCCGCTGACAGATGTCATCAACCCGGTTGAGCCAAGGCTTCCAGTGGCTAACATCGACCCCAGCGTTTTTGACGCCCGCATCCCACGGGACGTGAAATCCGCTGCTCCTGCCGCCGCGCAGACCAAGGCGGCTCCGCAGTGAGCGCCACCGAGCAGCCTGTTCACCAGACTAGGCAAGCAGTGTTCTGCGTGTCCCAGGATGATGCCGTGGCTTCGGTCGCAGCCAGCATCGTGGCTACGGTTCAGGATGCTGTCTACTTTGGGGAGTTCCGTGATTACATCACCGCGGAAAGGCGGCCGCAGTTTTCGCCGGAACTGCGCCGTGCGGACGCCTGTGTCGCCCTGGTTGATTTCGACGGTGACCCGGAGCTTGCGCTGCAGAGCACGGAACGGCTTCAGCAGCTGTTCCTCAGGAAAATGCGTGTTATCGCAGTAGGATCAAAGCTTGACGCAACCCTGCTGGTCCGCGCCATGCGTTCTGGCTGTACAGAGTATCTGAGCAAGCCGATCGATGGAAGCGAACTGGCTGCGGCGTTGTCCCGCTTTCAGCGGCAGATGGCCGCTTCGAGCGAAGGGCAGCAGAACCAGGGTCGCGTACTTACTTTCTTCGGCGCCAAGGGCGGCGTCGGCACAACAACACTCGCTGTTCATCTGGCCACGTACCTGACGCTGCAACACGGCAAGAAGACACTTCTGATCGACCACAAACACCAACTGGGTCACGTTGCCCTGTACCTGGGACTTAAGGACACACGCTACCACTTCGATGAGCTTCTACGGAACGTGGACCGGCTGGACCTGGAGTTACTGAACGGATTTATTGTTCGCCATGAGAGCGGTCTCGACGTCATAGCTTCGCCCGAGACAGCGATGACGCGCTACGAGGTGAAGCGCGATGAGCTCGACCAGGTCATGGATTTTCTCCGGCGTGAATACGACTACGTGCTTGTGGACTCATGGGTCGGCTACCAGGATGCCAAGCTGTCACTGGTCAACCAGGCGGATGAAATCTACCTCGTTTCCACGCCCGACGTAGCCTCCTTGCGCGACCTGGCGCGCCTCGTCGAAAGCTTGAGCCTGACAGATGTTGCTCTCTCGAAACTGCGCCTTGTTCTGAACCGTTCAACGGCTCAGGACTCGCTGAACGCGGCGCAGATTCAAAGCACGATTCACTTCCCGGTATCGATAGTGATCGCGAATAACTATCTCGCCTTGATGCATGCCATCAACGAAGGCAAGCCGATAGCTCCGGCGGTGCAATCCGTGTTCAACGAGCAACTGCTGCAGTGGTCCCGGCAGGTCATAGCTGCCGGAGCAAGCTCGGCGGCGCCCGCGCCAACACGCAAGCGTCGATTCGCTTTCTGGAAGTAGCGCTCACCGAGAGGAGCCGCATGGCAGAAGTTTCGCTGTATATGACGCCGCATGCCAAGGTACCAGTCGTCCAGGAGGCCCGTGTCCTCCCGGCGCTGAGCGATGAGTCGCGGCACGCGCTGAAAGCCACGATCTATGCGGAGCTGTTGAAGAGGGTTGACCTGGCAACGCTATCGCTCATGCAGGGCGATACCTTGAATGGCCGCTCCCGAATGCTTGCAGTGATCCTCCAGCTCACGGGCGAGCAGAGCGTGCCGCTCAGCGCCTTTGACCGGGACCTCCTGGCCAACGAGGTTCTGGATGACATGTTCGGGCTCGGTCCGCTGGAGCCCCTGCTGCAGGATCCTACGGTCAGCGACATCCTGGTCAACACTGCTTCCAGCGTCTACGTGGAGCGTCGCGGCGTCATCGAGAAAACACAGGTCGTCTTCAAAGACAATGCGCACCTGATGCACGTCATCGACAAAATCGTTTCGGCGGTGGGGCGGCGTATCGACGAGTCGTCACCCATGGTGGACGCGCGGCTCCTGGATGGATCCCGGGTGAACATTGTGATCCCTCCCCTTGCTGTCGATGGGCCTCTCCTATCGATCCGCCGCTTTGGCAGCAAGCCTCTTTCCGCAGAAGACCTGGTCAGGAATAGAACGCTGACGCGGCCGATGCTGGGGCTTCTCAGAGCTGTGGTACAGAGCAGACTGAACATCATCGTTTCGGGCGGCACCGGCGCAGGAAAAACGACGCTGCTGAACGTACTGTCCGGATTTATTTCAAGTGCCGAGCGTATTGTGACGATCGAGGACTCGGCAGAGCTGCAGATCAAGCAGGAACACGTGGTCCGCCTGGAGTGCCGGCCTGCAAACCTCGAAGGCAAGGGGGCGATCCGACAACGCGAACTGGTGGTCAATGCGCTGCGCATGCGACCGGATCGCATCATCATCGGCGAGGTACGGAGCGAGGAAGCACTGGATATGCTGCAGGCGATGAACACGGGACACGAGGGATCGATCACCACGGTGCACGCGAACACGCCACGCGACGCGATCGCGCGCATCGAGACCATGGCAATGATGGGCACCCTGGCCCTGTCGGAAAAGGCGGTTCGGGCGCAGATCGTTTCTGCAATTGATGTCGTCGTTCAGATCTCCCGCATGAACGATGGGGCCCGGCGTATCACGCACATCAGCGAGGTCACGGGTACCACGGCCGAGGTCATCAGCATGCAGGACATTTTCCTCTTCGAGAGACAAGGGGTCGGCAGCGATGGTCGGGTCATGGGCCACTTCAAGTCGACAGGTATCGTGCCGGGGTTTGCGGAGCGGCTGCACGCTGCTGGCATCGTCTGGGACGCAGAATCCCTGGAGGGCGCAGTCTAGCTCAGACGCGCAAACATCATGATGCTGCCAATTACCTTTTGTTCCCTCCTGATCGTCAGCATGGCGCTGCTGCTTGGCAGCACGCGCCCTGAGCGGCTGTCAAAGTCGCTCCGGCAACGCCTCATCGTTATCCGGGACACAGTAGACAAGGCGGGTTTCGATGGCTCGGGAGCCTCCATTGCCAATCAGGATCAGCGGGCCTGGGCGCAGCGAATTGCTGACGCTTCCAATCGCCTGGCGGTGCTGCGGGAGCTTTCTCGCTTGCTGCTGATCGCCGGCGGCGATTACACACTGCTTGCATTTCTGACAGTGAGTGCGGTGCTGGCAGTCGCCTCCCCGCTCCTTGTTCTCCTGGCGCACGGCGGCTCCATGCTGGCACTGGGCATGTTTCCAGGCGGGGCGGGCGCGCCATACCTGCTGCTTCGCTGGAGAAGTTCTAGGCGCCTGCGCAAGTTCAACACCCTCATGCCGGAAGCCATCGAACTGATGGCTCGGTCTCTTCGAGCAGGTCACTCGCTTGTAGCAGCCCTTGAAATGATTGCGGCGCAGAGCAAGAAACCGCTCGGCAGTGAGTTCGATCGTGTCTTCCAGCAGCAGAAGATCGGCGTTCCTCTTCGCGAGGCGCTCCTCGAAATGACGCGCCGCATACCATCCTCCGATCTGCTGTTCCTCGTGACCGCAATACTCATCCAGAGGGAGAGCGGCGGCGACCTGACACACATACTCGACCGCACCAGTCACGTCATACGGGAGCGCGCACGGATCCGTGGCGAAGTCCAGGTGCACACAGCTCAGGGCAGGCTTACTGGCTGGATCCTCAGTGCCCTGCCCTTGTTGTTGCTCGGCGTGCTCAGCCTCCTTGACCCAGGCTATGTGCAGCCGCTGTTCCATGACCCTTTCGGCCAAAAGCTGCTGCGGGGGGCCGCGGTCATGATTGTGGTGGGTGCGTTTCTTATCCGGCGTATCGTGGATATCCGGGTTTGAGTCGCTTGCTGATCGACCTCTTCTTCGTCTCAATGGCCGCGACGTTATCATGCGCCGGCTACCTGCTGCTCCGAGTCTTCAGCTCCGACCGGTCCCGGGCGTCCATGCAACGGCTACTGGAGGTTTCGAAGCCGAACGATCCCAGCGGGAGTCTCCTCGCCGCACCGCAGCCCCTTCCGCCGCTTCTCGCGCGGCAGGTTCACTGGCTTCACGTTCATTTGCGTATGCAGGCCACCGAACTTGCAAGGCAGCGCCTGGCCCATGCCGGGTACCGAAGCCTGCTCGCTTGTGAAACCTACCAGGTGTCTCGAGCATTCGGGCCAATACTCGGCATGTTCGCGGCCTTGCTCTTGCCTGGTCATTACCTGCCTGGGGCAATCATCCTTGGCAGCCTGGCTTACCTGGTGCCCGACCTCGCGCTGCGCTACCGCACCTATGTGTACCGCAAGAAAATCCATGAGAGCCTGCCTGATGTGATCGACCTGCTCGTCATCTGCGTCGATGCGGGCCTGGGTGTTGACCAGGGATTGCTGCGGGTCAGCCAGGAGCTCGGCCTGCGCCACCCGGAAGTGACTGCGGAACTACTCCAGGTAAGTCGCGAACAGCGTGCAGGCAAGCCCCGCATCGAGGCCTGGAGCGATTTCGGTGTCCGCGCCGGCTCGTCCGACTTGCAGTCATTCACAAGTATGCTGACGCAAACGGAGCGATTCGGGACCCCCATAGCGCGAGCACTCGGTACCTTCGGCGACACCATGCGTCAGAAGCGTAAACACCAGGTAGAGGAGCAGGCAGCAAAAACAACCGTGAAGATTATCTTTCCGCTCGTGCTTTGTATCTTTCCAAGTATCTTCCTGGTCATCCTGGGGCCTGCCGTGCTCACACTGATGCGGGGCATCTTCACGGTAGCTCGATGACCGGTGGAGACCAGGGCGTCTGCTTCCACTTACAGCATTCTCCGTCCCTAATGAAGGATGATTGCCGCAGAGGTCGTTGTAGCCTGCAGGCCGGATAAGTGGGTATACGGCATCACTCCATTGAAGCCGAGGGTGATCTTGATGGAAAAGGTGCTCCCTACAGTATTTGCCGGGACCCAGCTGGGGGTGATGGTGACGCCACCGGCCGGAGCGCCCCAGAGGTAGGGCTGCACCAGGCTGGTGATCAACGTGGCAGTGCACGGAGTGGTCGCCGTGGAGCTGTGAAGCACCGCGTAGCGCACAGCAACCCGGCTTGCGTAGATTGCATTGCAATAGGCAAAAAGCACGATGGCGAAGGTCATCATGCCGAAGATCATGGCCAGGTATAAGGGCAGAGCCAGGGCAACCTCGATCAGGTTGCTCGCCTGCTCATCGCGCCACAAGGCCCGACATATGTTCCCCCTGGGAGCGAATCCAGCCGCATCTCCAGATTCCGGAGGCCGGCGCAAGGGGCATTGCGCAACGAGAGGCGTTCGTCCATGAGAGTGCGGCTCCGACTTCATGCGCACCTCACTGCACCCGCAGAGCAGAGAAGCCCTTCAGCGCGAAGCTGGCGGGAAGTCCGGGATAGCCCGCCAGTGCTGGCACAATCGCGCTCGTCTGCACCTGCACATACCGGATCAGCGGAGCAGAAGCGGCGCATGTACTGGTGCAGCTGACCACTGCACCAGCAGGGGTACAGCTACACCAGTTGGTTGCGACCGCGAGGAAACCTGGGATGCCGGGTGCGGCCGCGCTTGCGGCCGACTGCATCCCGCTCAAATCGTTGCTCTTCGAGGGAACTGTTCCATAGCGAGCGCCAACCTCCGCGGCGGATGAAACCACAATGCTTTCATCGATCGCAAAGCCCAGGTCCACCACACCGACGAACAAGAGTGTGACGAGCGGAAGAATCAGGCTCAATTCGAGCAAGGCACTCCCGTTCTCTGCACCTGCATCGCTCATCCATCGCATTCTTTTCACGGATGATCCTTTGTGCAAGTCAGCATCACCGTTTCCTCTGCCAAGGGTCGGCCGCGCACAAAGCCCAAGTCACGCAGTGGATCCACGGGACTCTGCGAGAGGGCTATGCGTAGATAAGCATGAATATGCCGCAACCATAGCAGCACCGGTTGCTTCTAGCCACATTACTTGCGTCTTTGAACCTGCGACGATGGCGAACCCTGCACGATCTCGGAGCGAACGCCTGCCGCTGGTACCAAAGTGCGCAGCCACGCAGCTTCGTGTTCCCTGCTGCTGGCGATGCTCTTACAATTCAGAATGCCTGGAGGAAACAGGTTGAACGGGGTCCTTCATCGCTTACTTGTTACGTGTCGCAGAGTTTGCCGCCAGAGGCGCCGCGCCCGGTTCGCTGCACGCCGACCTGTCCGCACACAGAACTGGCTTTCCGCTGCCAAGCCAACCCTGGAGCGCTGCCTAAGCGCTGCTCCCTCCCAGTGATGCCGGTGGCATTACAGGCGCCGACAAAGCGTGGAGTCTCTGCTCCGCCCCGCTCGCTTTCCGCGGCCGTACACTTCTTTCTTTGCTCGTTCGCCACCATACAGCTGGTGTGGTTCTATCTAGCCAGCACGCCCTGTTCCATGCAGGTGGTGCGGTATGAACAGGGGCTCGAGAGTACTCCATTTCAGTACCGACTCCTGCTGATGTATCCCTTCCGGTGGGCCCATCACTCGGCACCAATGCTCCGAGCCTCGGCGGGGCTGAGCAGGATGCCTGCCTGGTTTCCACACGGCGTGACGCCCGAGGGCCTTGTTGAAGCAATCGTGGATTTTTTCTCCGTCGCCGTCACCGGCATCATGGCAGGCGAACTCTACCGTCGCAGCTCCCGGTCCTTGCTCTTCCTGCCCTTGATCTATCCCCTGACGCTGCTCATGATCGCCGGCACTTACACCTTTGCAACGGTGCACGGGCTGCGGTTTCCGTATGACCTGCCGGCGATGGCATTCTTTTCTACCGGGCTCTACCTTATCTACTCACGCCGTCACATAGCCTGGTTCGTCGCGTTATTCTGCGTAGCCACTCTCAACCGGGAGACGACGCTGCTGCTGCTGGCCTTCTTTCTGCTGGAGGCGTGCAGTCGCGACAGGGTCTTCGTTCTGCGACGCGCGTGGGAGCGGCGATCCGTTGCGGTGGCGCTGCCACTGGGTACAGCCTGGCTCCTGTGGCACCTGTGGGTGGTGCGTCACTACGCGCATAACGCCTCGGCGGCTGGACCCAGGCTGCTCCTCAACCTCGGGTTGCTGGTGATTCCGCTGGCCTGGCCTCAGCTCCTCAGTATGTACGGCTACGCCCTGCCGATGGTGCTTGTGGGTCGACGATCTATCCCCGATTTCGTTCTACGCAAGTGGCTATGGGTCCTGCCCCTGTGGTTTGTGTTCATGTTGTTCTATGGCTTACTCCTCGAGGTCAGGATCTTCGGCGAGCTCATCGCGTACATCGCCTGCCTCGCCGCCCTGATCACGGAAGAGAAAGTAGCCGACATCCTGGCGCGCCGCACTTACTCAACCAGGCCTTGTCCGGTGGAGTGAAAAGGATTTCCGCCGGCGAGGGTGGAATAATCCGCCGAGGGTGAGAAATTGATGCCCACGATAGCGTGAGCGAAGTTATCGGCCACGATACCGAAGTAGTGGATTCCTTTCAGAGGAACTTCTGCGTACAGCTCCTGGCCGGGAAGATACAGGATTCCGTCCATGGTGGAGGATGGGTTCCAGTAATTCAGCGTCAGCTCTGGCTGGCCTGATCCAAGCGGGGGCATGCTCCGGTCAGAAAAGAAGAGGATGCCCTGGAGGGATCCCTCGGTGGGCGCCGAGAGCACAGCATTCACGTTGAGCACAGTGCACTGCCCGTAGCCGAAACCGTTGCCCTGCGTCATGTAAATCGTGACGCCGGCTCCACTCAGCTGCGGCCCGTCGATGGAGAGACTCCCGGCAATAATGTAAGTGCCGGGGTTCAGGACGATCTGATCGCCCGTCTTGATGACTGTCGCGCCACAGTAAGTGCCTGGAGACAGGATGGCAGCAGCCGTGATGTCCAAGTTGGTGCCAAGGCACGGGCCGAGCGCAGGCGCCGTCACGTAACTCAAGGGGTCGGATACGACGGGCGCGTTGAACACGGGCGCGGGGCTGACGGAGCCGGAGCTTGCCGCGCTGCTACCGGCTACATAGAACTGAGCCCCCGTGCTGCCCCCGCCACCACTCATAACGTAAGACAGACCGAGATAGAAGGGGCAGCCGCTAGTGATCGTCTGGTTGGTCGTACTCAGAGACGGCTCCGTCGAGTAGAGCGACAGCAGGTACACGCAGGGTGTTGAAGGGAGAAAAGCGGTTGCCTGTGCCACCAGGGTAAGCGGCGTGGGGAAAAAGACGGGCCTGACCTGCTGCGTGATTGTGGCCTGAATCGCAGCGACGTTCTTGGCATAGTCGCCCGTCAAGGGAGGACTGGCGAAGGTAACAGCAACGTCGTTCACACCATTGGTGAAGCCGTTCAAGGTAGCGTCAGCACTGCCTGCTGCCTTCCACTGGGCCGTGGTTGTGCTGGTCTGCCTGGCATACATGGCACCGAGCACCGCGGCGTCCGCACCATTCTGCAGCTGTATCTTCTTCAGCTCGAACAGCCCCACATCCAGCACCAGCCCGCAGAAGCCAAGCAGGATAGTGAGCACCAGCACGAAGTTGACGATCATGATCGCATGCTTGGACTCTCACTTTGAAAGAGCGCCTACATCGACCAAGTTACGCGCCGTTCTGCAAACGGGTAAGAGTACCGAGGTGCGGCGTCTTTATCCAGGGCATGGAGCCGAAGAGTCACTTGTTAGAGGCCGCACTGGAGTGTGCGAAGACCCATCGCACACGGCCGTCGTTGCCTTGCACTCTGTCGAGGAGATCGGCCGGCGCCCGCACGCCGGGGCACGCTGAGGGCATCAACGGGAAGACACTCAGTCGTGAGGAGTTGAGGTGCTTCATTCGCAATGGGCCGGCCGGCTGCTGGCGACCGCTTCACAATCGAGCGAGCCCGGCGCCAGCCAGCAGTCAATCGCGCAGCGCGGCACGCAAGCGAGTACAACTCCTCAAGCAGGCCGGGCGAGTCGGGCGCTGTCAGGCCGTCATTGGTGAGCGGATAAGCATCGGCCCGGCTTGCTTTACTGCTTCTTCGCGACTTGTGCTGCCGGTGCTTTCTTGCCCACCGGTGAAGCCTTTGCCAGCCGTGCTCCCGCCTTTTGTGCGTCTGCCTCCGTCATAAACTGGCCATGCTTCGTCTTGCCATACATCGCATCATCCTTGTGGTAGACCTTGGTGTTCAGGTTGACCCACACCATGCCCTTCGCACGTGCGTCGGCGATAGTCGCGTCTGAAGGCATGGCTGCCGGAGTGGCCTTCGCAGCAGCAGCGGAAGATTGCGCAGCCTTCGTACCAGTAGCAGGTGCTGTCTGTCCTGCGTGAGCCGGTAGTGACACCACAGAGACCATCAGCAAAGCAGCGGCAGCGAAAAGAAGCTTGATTTTCATGGAACACCTTTCAAAGTAAGGATCGAAGTCTCGCTGAGCATACAGCCGGCAACAGTATGAGCAGGCCGTACTCGGCACCGTCGCGCCTGCGCAGCGGGACGGGTGACCCTTCCCGCTGCCGGCGAACACGGTTGGTCATTGGAGGGTGTATGGAAGCTTTCTGCTGCCTGTCAGCCTCAGGCGAGGTGAAACTAGCTGGCAGGCTGGGTGCCGTCGGAGACACCATCCGAGGTGGGAGAGCGTGCATCTACGATCGTCGGCGGCACATAGTGGCGCACGTCCGCGCCACGCACCCAGAAGATCACGTCTTCCGCTATGTTGGTGGCATGGTCGGCGACCCGCTCAAGCGAGCGCGCGATCACCAGCGCGTTCAAGGCCTGGGCCGTAAACTGCGGCTGCTCGCGCATCACGTTCAACAGCGAAAAGTAAGCACCACTGTTGATCTTATCGACCGCGTCATCAAGCGACAGGATCTTCTCCGCGGCATCCGCATCTCCCTCGATAAAAGCCTGCAGTGCCCGCCGCACCATGTCGGTGGCCAGCCCTGCCATGCGCGGGATATCGATCGGTAAGTCGACGGTCGAGAATGCCTGCATCTCCCGAACGCGTTCGACGATATTTACCGCTGCATCGCCAACCCGCTCGACATCCGCATTGATCTTGATCACCGCCAGGATGAACCGGAGATCGATCGCCATCGGTTGTTCCATCGCCAGCAGGTCGAGCGACATCTGGTCGATCTCGCGTTCATACCGGTTGATGACCGCTTCAGTCCGGTCCACCTGCTCGCAGAGCAAAGCGTCCCGCGTGCGGTAGGCCTCTACCGCGCGCTCAATCGACTGCTCGGCCATGCCGGCCATCACGAGCAGCTTTTCCTTCAGGTCCCCGAGACTCTGGTGAAAACGAACACGCATATCAGCCAAACCTGCCGGTAATGTAATCCTCGGTGCGCTTGTCGCCGGGGTTGGTGAAGATCTTGTGGGTTACATCGAATTCGACCAGCTTACCGGAGAGAAAAAAGCCGGTCCGCTCTGCTACTCGCGCCGCCTGCTGCATATTGTGCGTCACGATCACGATCGTGTACTGCGATTTTAATTCGAAGATCAAGTCCTCGATCTTGGCCGTGGAAACCGGGTCAAGCGCCGAGGCTGGCTCATCCATCAACAGCACTTCCGGGTCGACAGCGAGGGCGCGCGCGATACACAAACGCTGCTGCTGACCACCCGACAAACTGGCGCCGGACTTCTTGCGCAGATCGTCCTTCACTTCATCCCACAGCGCTGCCTGCTTCAGAGAGCGCTCCACAATCTCATCCAGAACCCTGCGATTGCGAAAGCCGTTCAGCTTCAATCCGGATGCCACGTTGTCGTAGATCGACATGGTTGGGAAGGGATTGGGGCGCTGGAACACCATGCCAACCCGCCGCCGTATTTCGACCGGGGACGCATCCTTGTAGATATCCAGGCTGCCGATCCGCACCAGGCCTGCGACGCGTCCAGCAGCGGCTGTTTCGTGCATACGATTCAGACAGCGCACAAACGTCGACTTGCCACAACCGGATGGGCCGATCAGCGCCGTGGCCTGGTTCGCAGGAATTTTGAGATTGATCTTGAAGAGAGTCTGGTGCGTTCCATACCACGCATCCATCTCGCTGACTTCAATGCCGACACCCACTTAACTCGCCCCCTTCAAGATGCCGCGCGATGCGACATAGCGCACCAGCGCAACCGACACCACGATCAGTACGATGAGCACCAATGAACCAGCCCAGGCCAGTCGGTGCCAGTCATCGTAGGGCGAGATCGCGTACACATAGATCTGGAGTGGCAGGGCCGCGATGGGCTCGTTCAGATTGGTCGAGCGGAAGTTGTTGCCAAAAGCAGTAAACAACAATGGTGCCGTTTCGCCGGCTACCCGCGCAAAGGCGAGCATGCACCCCGTGATCACCCCGGGCGAGGCCGTCTTGAGCGTAATGGACAGCACAGAGCGCCAGTTGGGCACACCCAGGCCAAGTGCCGCTTCGCGGACCGAATTCGGCACCATCAAGAGCATTTCTTCCGTCGTGCGGGTGATCGTCGGCACCATCATGATCCCCAACGCTACCCCTCCGGAAAAGGCAGAGAAATGCTTCTGCGGCAGCACGATCAAGGAATAAACAGCGATGCCCATGACGATGGAGGGCACCCCGTTCAGCACATCCGCGGTAAAGCGAACCAGCGTGGCAAAGCGACTGCCGCGGCCAAACTCGGCGAGAAAAATCCCGCTGGCGATACCAAGCGGCACACCCAGCAGGCTGCCCATGGCCAGGATTACCGCGGAACCGGCGATCGCATTCTCCATGCCACCACCTATCTCGCCGACAGGCTTTGGTATCTGCGTGAAGAACGCGAGGTTCAGCGAACTCGCCCCCTTGTACAGCAGGTACGCGAAGATCGCAACCAGCGGCGCGACCACCAGGATCGTCGCCACGACGGCGAGGCCGGTGGCCAGGTGGTTGGCGATGTCGCGCGTGATGCGATTTCTCCTGCTGCCACCGCCGGGCCTGCCACCGCCTGCACGGTCAACGCCGGAGTCACTGATCCGGCCCTGCCCTGGTCCGGCCAGGCTGCCGGCTAACTGGTCTGCCACCTATTCCCCTTTCCGCCCGCAACGAGCCGTACATCTGCTACACAGTGCGTGCCGGCGCCCCGCGCGTCACGGCCCACACGAGGATGCGTGCCAGTGCATTCACCACAATGGTCACCAGGAACAGCGCGAGGCCAATCTCAATCAGCGCGCTGAGGTACAAATCGTCCGATGCTTCACTAAACTCGTTCGCGATGACTGAAGCCATGCTGTAGCCCGGTGCAAACAAAGACCGGGCGATGTCCGGCCGGTTGCCGATCACCATCGTGACCGCCATCGTTTCACCCAGCGCCCGGCCAAGCCCCAGGATGATAGCCCCGACGATGCCGATACGCGCATTGCGCAGCACGCCCATCTGGATCATCTCCCAGCGGGTTGCGCCAAGCGCCAGCACGGCTTCCCTCTGCATGTGCGGCACAGCCGACATCACTTCCCTGGTGAGCGAGGAGATGATGGGCAGGATCATGATGGCAAGGATCACACCGGCGGCCAGCATGCCGATACCGTAGTTCTCGCCGGAAAACAGGGTGGTCCATCCCAGTGCCTTCGCCAGTACCGGGTTCACATGCTCGCGAAGCAGTGGAACCAGCACGAAAACCGCCCACAGCCCGTAGACCACGCTCGGGATCGCTGCCAGTAGTTCTGTAAGGAACGCGAGCGGGGAGCGCAGCCAGCGCGGACACATTTCCGTGAGAAAGATCGCCAGACCTACCGCAAGCGGCACCGCTATGGCCAGCGCCAGGAACGAGGAAACAAGGGTGCCATAGATAAAAGGCAGCGCGCCATAGTCGCCGGAGACCGGGTCCCAGCCGGAATGAAAGAAGAAGTGGAAGCCGAACTTCTGCAGTGACAACTTCGAGCGCAATACCAGTTCGGTCGCGATCAGCGCGACGATCGCGAAGATGCTCAGCGCACAGGCGACCATCAATCCGCGAAATGCGCTATCACTCCAT
>CAXTEW010000001.1:0-35744 GCA_964243175.1 uncultured Acidobacteriaceae bacterium | reverse complement strand
CCGGTGGCCAGTCCCGGCCGTTCCGGGAACCAGCGGATCAGCGTTGCCACGGGGGCGATGTAGCCGAGCCCCAGACCTACCCCGCCGATGGCTCCGTAGCCCAGGTAGACCAGCGCAAGCGAGTGCATTTGCACGCCGAGCGCCGAAACAAGGAAGCCCAGTCCAAAGCAGATCGCCGAAACAAACAGGACCTTGCGGGGACCGGCGCGTTCGAGCCACCCGCTGAACAGCGCGGCGGAGATACCCAGGACCGCGATCGCAAGAGAAAAGATGTAGCCGATCTGCTTCTGGCTCCAGCTCGCCCCGCTGGCGTCATGCAGACCCAGCAGCGGCTTGACGAAAATGGAGAACGAGTAAACCTGGCCGATAGCCAGGTGAATGGCAAGCGCCGCCGGCGGAACGAGCCATCGACTGTAGCCGGGAGGGGCAACCGTGCGTTCCCGGTCCAACAAAGAAACTTGACTCATGAGGACAGCGCCCTTCTTTTCTGCTCAGCTTGTGCAACCGATGTACTCTGATGCCTTTGAGCTAACTCCTTGGAGACAACTCGCAGGAGAAATCTCGAAAGCGCGGACCAGAACCCTCCCGACCCTTGTACCGGAGTCACCCCAGAGGAAACAATGCAACAGAAGTAAGTGCCCGAAGGGCGCGTGCCCAGGGCCGGTCGCTTGCCTGCCGGATGCGGGCAGCTTTACTGTGGAGGCTTGTGCCCCGGTTCGCGGGCACAATGCGTGATCCGCGCTGAAAGGTCTTCCCCGCCCCATGGCCGCAACCCCGCACAGTGCTTCCGCAAGCCCCACGCCCAACCTGACCACGTCGCTTCGTGAGACACGGGTGTTTCCTCCTCCACAGGAGTTCGCTGCGCAGGCGCATGTGCGGAGCCTGGAGCAGTACCAATCCCTCTATCGGCATTCCACGGAAAATGTTCAGCAATTCTGGGCAGAAATCGCACGGGAGCTGCACTGGTTCCGCGAGCCGCGGGAGGGGTTGGACTGGCAGCCTCCGGCGCCGGCCCGCTGGTTCGCCGACGGCCTGCTCAATATGAGCGATAACTGCGTTGACCGGCACGTTGCTGCGGGGCGCGGCGGCCACACCGCGTTGATCTGGGAAGGCGAGCTGGGCGAGGTCCGCACCCTGACCTTCGCGCAGCTTCTGGCCGAGGTGGAGCGCTGCAGCAACATGCTGCTGTCGCTCGGCATCCGCAAGGGCGACCGCGTCGCGATCTACATGGGGATGACGCTGGAGGTCGCTATAGGCATGCTGGCCTGCACGCGTATCGGCGCGGTGCACTCGGTTGTTTTCGGCGGCTTTGCCCCGCAGGCGCTGGCCGATCGCATCCTCGACGCGGACTGCCAGGTGGTGCTCACACAGGATGGAACCTATCGGCGGGGCACTGCCATCCGCCTCAAAGCGGTTGTCGACGAAGCCCTGCGACAGTGTCCCAACGTGCGGCACGTCATCGTTTACGCGCGCACGGGCGCGCCAATCCCCATGCATCCCGGCCGCGACCAGTGGTGGCACGACGCCATGGCTGCCGCCCCTCCGCACTGCCCGCCCGCGCCGCTGGCTGCCGAAGACCCGCTTTTCATCCTCTATACGTCGGGTACCACCGGCAAGCCCAAGGGGCTGGTCCACACCAACGGTGGCTACGCGGTGCAGACGTATCTCACGACGAAGCTGGTCTTCGACCTGCACCCGGGACCTTCAAGCGGCGCGGCAAGCAGCACCGACGATGATGTCTTCTGGTGCACCGCGGATGTCGGCTGGATCACCGGCCACTCCTATGTGCTGTACGGCGCGCTGTTGAATGGCGCGACCACGCTGTTGTACGAGGGCGCGCCGAACTACCCTGACCCGGGCCGCTTCTGGCAGGTCATCGATCGCCACCGCGTCACTGCCTTCTACACCGCACCGACGGCGATTCGCGCCTTTATGAAGTGGGGCGAGCAGTATCCGCGCGCGGCCCGGCTCGACTCACTGCGCGTCCTCGGAACGGTCGGCGAACCGATCAATCCCGAAGCCTGGATGTGGTACCACAATGAGGTCGGCCGCGGCCGCTGCCCCATCGTGGACACCTGGTGGCAGACCGAAACCGGCGCGCACATGCTCACGCCGCTGCCGGGCGCCATCCCGACCAAACCCGGTTCGGCGACGCTGCCGTTCCTCGGGATTGAGCCGGCGATCGTCAACAAGGCAGGCGAGCCGGTCCCGGCCGGGCAGGGCGGACTGCTGGTCATTCGCAAGCCCTGGCCCTCGATGGCTCGTACCATCTGGGGCGATCACGAGCGCTACATCCAGACCTACTGGAGCGAGATTCCCGGCGTCTATGTCTCAGGAGACGGCGCGCGGCAGGACGAGGATGGCTACTACTGGCTGATGGGCCGGGTGGATGACGTGATCAACGTGAGCGGGCACCGGCTCGGCACCATGGAAATCGAGTCCGCGCTGGTCGCGCACCTCAAGGTGTCGGAGGCTGCGGTCGTCGGCAAGACCCACGAGATGAAGGGCCAGGCCATCTCGGTTTTTGTCACACTGGAGAGTGGACACGCGCCCTCTCCTGAGCTGTGCGAAGAGCTGCGCGCTTGGGTCGCAAAGGAGATTGGCTCGCTCGCGCGGCCGGATGATGTCCGCTTCGTTGAACAACTGCCCAAGACACGATCCGGCAAGATCATGCGAAGGCTCCTGCGCGAACTGGCCGAAACCGGGGAAATCAGGGGCGATACCACCACGCTCGAAGACTTCGCCGGGCTGGCCAAGCTGCGGGAAGAGGATGAGTAGCTTGTAGCAGAAGCCAGACGGCCTGCGCGGCCGGTGGTCACTCGCGTGACATTTGCGCCAGGGGCAAGGCAGCCGGTCGCGGACGAATCAGCACCCACGCACGAAGCGTCGCCTGCACTATGCTGGGGCGGTGAGCCCATCTTTTCCAGCATCTGGCGAGCAATCAGGCAGCGGCGGACAACAGTACTCGCCCTGGCTTGTGGTCGCGGCGCTCTCGCTCTGGGTGGCCGGCCTCACGATGGCCCACGGCCCCGGAGCGAGTCTGCTGGCGCTGCCGTGCCGTCTCGCTGGTCTCCTTGTCCTGGCGCTCTGGACCGCGCAACGGCGCTCGCTCACTCCCTGGATCTTCTGGAGCATGCTTGCCGGGGTAGAGTTCGGGCTCGACCTTCCGCATGCGGCGCTTGCCTCGCGCGTCTTTTCCGACATCTTCCTGCGGCTGATCAAGTGCATCGTTGCGCCGCTGATCTTCGGCACGCTGGTGACCGGGATCGCCGGGCACGCGGGCAAACAGGGCAGCGTCGGCCGCCTGGCCTGGAAATCGCTGGTGTACTTTGAGGTGCTGACCACGGTCGCACTCGCGATCGGGCTGATTGCGATCAACCTCTCCCGCGCCGGTGTGGGTGTAGGCGTCGGCGCCGCCACGCAGGCGCATGCGGCCGTCCAGACAGCCCAGGCAGCGGATGCCGGCACCTGGCAGGCCTTCCTGCTGCGCGTCTTTCCGGAGAACATCGCGAAGGCCGTTGCGGATGGCCAGATCCTTGAAGTCGCCGTCTTCGCCCTGCTGTTTGGCCTGGCCCTGCGACAGGTACCGGCACCGCGCCGCGCGCCCATGCTGGCACTGGTCGAGTCGCTGACAGAAACCATGTTCGCCTTCACCAACGTGGTCATGTACCTTGCACCGCTGGGCGTGGGCGCCGCGCTGGCCTACACGGTTGCCAGCGCCGGGATGGGCGTCATGGCTAATCTCGGGCGCCTGCTGCTGACGCTCTACGTGGCGTTGTTTGCGTTCGTCCTGCTCGCCATGATCCCTGCCGCGCTGCTGGCAAGAGTGCCTGTCTTCGCTTTTCTGCGGGCCGTCGCAGAACCCTCAACCATAGCTTTCGCCACCAGCACCAGCGAAGCCGCCCTGCCACGTGCCATGGAGGCGATGGAGGCTTTTGGTGTGCCGCGCCGGATCACCGGCTTTGTCATTCCCGCCGGCTACAGCTTCAACCTGGCCGGTTCGGCGCTGTACCTGGCCATCGCCTCCATCTTTGTCGCGCAGGCCGCCGGGATGCAGCTGGGCTGGCGCGCGCAGACCGGCATGCTCCTGGTGCTGATGCTCACCAGCAAGGGAGTCGCTGGGGTGCCGCGCGCGGTGCTGGTCGTCCTGCTCGCGACAGCCAGTGCGTTCCACCTGCCGGAGGGTCCGATCTTTCTCATCCTCGGCATTGACGCGCTGATGGACATGGGCCGCACCGTGATCAATGTCACGGGCAACTGCCTGGCCGCGGTGGTGATCGCGAAGTGGGAAGGCGTGCTGGGGTCCGAGATGCCGGCACCGGAAACCGCCGCGCTGGTTTTGCCTCTGGACTCCCTCCACGCGAATCCAGCCGAGTAGTCCCTCGCTTCACCCGCCGTGACTTGGGCCCACTGCCATCTGCGGCGGAAAGGCATGTGCGCGGGCGGTCGGCATCTGGTAGTGGGTCAGTTTGAATTCATAGTTTCCATCAACGCGTAATCCGGGAACAACCCCGATTGCTTCCCACAATGCGACTTCCCGGGACCAACGACCAACCGCCCTGAGTTGACAGGTTAGGGAGCATCTTCGACC
The DNA here is from genome assembly GCA_964243175.1 of uncultured Acidobacteriaceae bacterium. GTDB lineage: Bacteria > Acidobacteriota > Terriglobia > Terriglobales > Acidobacteriaceae > EB88. The sequence continues at coordinate 31,153 of CAXTEW010000001.1, read as the reverse complement.
GGGTGAACCGTAAACGGCGTCTCTCCCACGGTGAAATACCGCAGCCGCATCCAGAAGGCGACGTTGACCAACCCAATCAGGGCTGGCACCTCGATCAAAGGCCCGACTACGCCGACAAACGCCTCACCCGAGTTGAGGCCGAAGATCGCCACGGCCACGGCAATCGCCAGCTCGAAGTTGTTCCCAGCCGCCGTAAAGGACAGGGTTGCCGACTGGGCGTAGTCGGCTCCAAGCTTTTTACCCATCCAGAAACTCACCAGGAACATGATGAGGAAATAGATGACTAGCGGGACCGCAATGCGGACGACATCGAGCGGAAGCCGCACGATCAGGTCACCCTTGAGGGAAAACATCACCAGGATGGTGAAAAGCAGCGCGATCAACGTAAGAGGACTTATGCGGGGAACGAATCGACTGCGATACCACTCCTCTCCCTTCGCGCGAACCAGAACAAAGCGAGTCAGGAAGCCAGCCAAGAACGGAAAGCCAAGGTAGAGACCGACGCTCTTGGCGATGTCTGCGATTCCGACTGGCACGGCACTTCCTTGCAGACCGAACCACTTCGGCAGGACGCTTAGGAAGAACCAGGCGTAGAGGCTGTAGAACAGCACCTGAAACACGCTGTTGATCGCAACCAGACCGGCAACATAGTCCGTATCCCCCTCGGCCAGCTCGTTCCACACCAACACCATCGCGATACAGCGGGCGATACCAATCAGGATCAGGCCACGCATGTACGCCGGTTCGCCGCGTAGAAACAAGATGGCCAGCAGGAACATCAGCACCGGCCCGATAAGCCAGTTCTGCACGAGCGAGAGGCCTAAAACCTTTTTGTTCCGAAAAACTTCGCCCAGCTTTTCGTATTGCACCTTTGCCAGCGGCGGGAACATCATGATGATGAGCCCGATAGCGATAGGCATGTTGGTCGTGCCGCTTTGAAAGCGGTTCACAAGACCAGCCGTCGCAGGGACGAAGTGACCGACAGCCACGCCTACTGCCATGGCGAGAAAGATCCAGAGTGTCAGAAAGCGGTCGAGAAACGAAAGCTTTTTACGAGCAACCGGAGTGCAGGTCCGGCCCTGAGTTGAGAGCACTGGTGGCATCATCAAAGCGCCTCACTGAAAACGGAGCTTTCTATGGGGGATGGTAGGGGAGCACCTTGCAACCCGCGAAACTTTTCCGGGGTGCAGCAAGCTTTTGCGAGCCGCGAACTATCGGCCTGCATGCTCCTGTCTTGATTAAGCCAATCGAGCGTTTGCCGAAGAATTTTCGCCGCTCCCGCATGAGGAGGGGGCACAATCCGGTAGTGCATCCAGGTTCCCTCCCGACGGGCGGCGACGATTCCAGCACTCCGCAGGTAAGCTAAATGTCGAGAAATCTTGGGTTGAGCTTGTCCCAGGACTTCCACGAAGTAGCAGACGCACAACTCCTGGCTGCCCATCAGGTTTAGGAGTCGCAGGCGGGTGTTGTCACCTAATGCCTGGAAGAACCGCTCCATATCGAATGCAACCATCTTTGCCATACCGAAATATATGCTTTGACGCATGTTTGCGCCAAGATATATATATTTGCCTCACCGCATATAGAGGCGGGCATATGGAAGTGCAATTCCTCAAGCCGCACCTCGCGATCAACGTTCGCGATGTTCCAACCAGCATCGAGTTTTACCGCAATCTCTTCGGCGTGGAGCCATCCAAAGTCCGCGCCGGTTACGCAAAATTCGACGTTTCAATCCGCCGCTCAACTTCACTCTGAACCAGCATGCCTTCCAAGAAGCCGGTGCCCTCTCCCATTTAGGATTCCAGGTCTCCTCTACGGAAGATGTATTGGCGATACGGCAGCAATGGCACGAGCGTGGCTTGGTCACTCGCGACGAGATGCAGACAAACTGTTGTTATGCGACCCAAGACAAGACCTGGGTCAAAGACCCGGACGGAAACGAATGGGAAGTTTTTGTAGTCCTCCAGGACAACCTGCCCGAACAAGCTCCGATTGCCGAGACCGCGTGCTGCGCTCCGGCCTGCTGCGACGAACACACCAACGTCCAAGCAGGAGTCAGCAAGGCCGGGCTGGTCGGCCATGCAGCAAGGGTGGATTCCAACTGACCCACTCCCCGGCCAGGCCGCAGTGGGCAGACTGGTATACTTCGAGGTCAGGGAAAACGCCGTTCTTGCGCGAGAGCAGTCCAAGCAGGTGAACTGCCTGCCCTCCCAGCATTGCGTAGGAGCTCACGATGACTCGACTTGGCACCATCCAGTCCCCGGCTGACATCAGGAAGCTTTCCGTCCCGGAGCTTGAAGAACTGGCGCAGGAGATCCGCGAGCGGCTGATCGTGTCGCTTTCGAAGACCGGCGGGCACCTGGGGCCCAACCTCGGCGTCGTCGAGCTCACCCTGGCCATGCACTATGTCTTCTCCACGCCGGAAGACCGCTTCGTCTTCGACGTGAGCCACCAATCCTATGTGCACAAGCTGCTGACCGGCCGCGAGGATCGCTTTGACACCATTCGCCAGGGCGGCGGGCTGAACGGCTTCATGCTGCGCTCGGAGAGTGAGCACGACAGCTATGGCGCCGGGCATGCCGGGACGGCGCTTTCGGCCGCACTGGGTATGGCGGTTGCGCGCGATCTCGCCGGCGGCACCGAGCACGTCGTGGCGCTGGCCGGGGATGCGGCCTTCACCAACGGCATCTCTTTCGAAGCATTGAACAACATCGCGGATCAGACGAAACGCCTGATCGTGGTGCTGAACGACAACGAGTGGTCGATCGATCGCAACGTCGGCGCGATTGCGAAATACCTGCACAAAATCGTGACCAACCATCACGTCACCTCGCTGCACAGCGGGGCCACGCGCCTGGTGGAGCGGATCGGCGGCCGTGCTGCGCGCAAGGCGGTACGCCGCGCCGAGGAAGCCGCCAAGGGCATGGTCTTCCCTTCGAGCTTCTTCGAGGAGTTTGGACTGACCTATTACGGTCCACTCGATGGCCACAATATCGGCCTGCTGATCGAAACATTTCAGTTTCTGAAGGAGCAGGATCGGCCGGTGCTGCTCCACGTCATCACCCAGAAGGGTCGCGGCTTTCAGCCTGCGCTCGATGGCCAGAAGAAGTTCCATGGCCTGGGCCCCTATGACCCGGAGACCGGCCACACTCACCAGGGCGGCCAGCAGACCTACTCCGAGGTCTTTGCGAATACGCTGGTCAAGCTCGCCGACGCCGATGACAAGGTGGTCGCGATCACGGCAGCGATGCCGAACGGCACGGCACTCGACTTCTTCCGCCCTCACCATCCCACGCGCTACTTCGACGTCGGCATCGCCGAAGAGCATGCAGTCATCTTTGCCGCAGGCATGGCGACGCGCGGCTACAAGCCTTTCTGCGCCATCTATTCGACCTTTCTGCAGCGGGCCTTCGATCCCATCGTCCACGATGTCTGCCTGCAGAACCTGCCTGTCGTGTTCTGCATGGATCGTGGCTCTCTCAGCGGGGATGATGGCGCGACCCACCACGGCCTGTTCGATATCAGCTACCTGCGCCCCATTCCGAACATTGTCCACATGGTCCCAGCAGATGAGGATGAGCTGGCCGACATGCTCTTAACGGCCAAGCAGCATGCGGGTCCCAGCGCGATCCGTTACCCGCGTGGCGTCGGCCCCGGCGTTGCACTCAAGCCGGAGCCGCGGGCGCTTGAAATCGGCCGCGCGAAGGTGGTAAGGGACGGCGAAGAGATCGCGATCTTCGGCCTGGGTGCGCTGTTGCCCATGGCTGTCGAGCTGGCGGAGCGGCTGCGCGAGCGCGGCTACTCGGCTGCCGTCATCAATCCGCGCTTCGTCAAGCCGCTCGACCGCGCGCTGCTGCTTCGCTACGCGGCTCGCGCCGCGGCTGTCGTTACTTTTGAAGATCATGTACTCGCCGGCGGCTTCGGCAGCGCTGTCCTGGAGGAGCTGGAGCAGGCCGGTATTGTCACGCCCGTGGTCCGCATCGGCTGGCCTGACCAGTTCATCGAGCATGGCAAAGTGGATGAGTTGCGCGAACGCTACGGTGTTACCGTGGACGCCGCCTGGCAGCGCCTCCAGCCGATTCTCCGCACCATCGCGCGGCGGGGTCCCAAGGTCGTCGCCGCGAGCTGATTCCACAAACCCGCTCAGCTGATCCATCACTCGCCGCCCGCCACCCGCCGCCCGCTGCCCGGCACGCCACGCCACGCCTCCCCACTCCATGGGTCATCCTGAGCGAAGCCAAAGGACCTGCGGTTGACCTCGAGCCGCTCAGTCTCGAACCACAACCGGGTCATCCTGAGCGAAGCCGAAGGATCTGCTTTTCCCTTCGAACCAGGAAGACCCGGCAACCTACCGCAGCGAAGCCGGCAGCAGCTTCAGCAACTGCCGCTGCCGGTAACGGAACAGCGACCGGACCTGCAGCGCGCCGCCGAACAGGTAAGCCAGGTCCCCCAGCGGCCCGAAAGGAAACGCATAGGTCACATCATCCGTGACAGAGGTCCCTGCAACGCCGTCGCGCACCTCCGCGCGCACGTGATGGCAGTGGTGCCAGTACGCGAATGGCCCTGTAAGCTGGTCATCGCAGAAGTGATCGTCCCAGGCAAACTCGCCAATGCGCGCGTCCCAGCTCTTGCGCAGCGGCAGCAGCGGCACCAGCCGGAAGCTGATCAGCATGCGTGAGCCGGTTCCTGCGGCGCGGCCTGCAGGCGGCGTCGGCGCCGCGCGTGGGGAAGGGGGCGCGGGCGGCGCTACCAGCGTGGAGCGATCGATACGCGCCGCCTGCCACCGCGGCATCAATGGTGGCAGGTTCTCAGGATTTGCGAAGAAGTTGAACACATCGCCGATCGCGTACGGGACCCACTGCTGCATCTGCAATCTGTGGCGCATGATGACCAGCATACGCAGCGGCGGGCGGCAGACTCCCGCACCTCCATGCCATAAACAAAGGCGCCCGGCGTAGTGCCTGGGCGCCCTTGTGGCAGATCGGCAACTATCGATGCAAAAGGTAGTTAGTTAGGCATCAGCACGGCATCGACCACGTGGATCACGCCGTTCGACTGGATCACGTTGGGGATCGTCACTGTCGCGGTGCCGCCCTTCTGGTCCGTCAGCACGATCTTGCCATCCTGCTCGGTTGCGGTCAGCGTTTCGCCCTGGACAGTCTTCAGCTCAGCCTTGCCGCCGCCCTTCTTGATCAGCTTCATCAGGTCCTTCGAGGTCACCTTGCCGGGAACGACATGGTAGGTCAGGATCTTGACCAGCTGGTCCTTGTTCTCGGGCTTCACCAGGGTGTCGACCGTGCCTGCGGGCAGCTTGTCAAACGCCTCGTTGGTCGGCGCGAATACGGTAAATGGCCCGGTTCCCTCGAGCGTATCCACCAGGCCTGCTGCCTTGACGGCAGAGACCAGCGTGGTGTGGTCTTTTGAATTCATTGCGTTTTCGACGATGTTCTTGGTCGGGTACATGGCAGCACCACCGACCATCGGGTCCTTCTGAGCCTCGGCTGCGATGGCCGAGAAGCCCATGGCCAGCGCCAGCGTTGCGGAAAACAGTGCAGTGCGTTTCATTCTCTTGCCTTTCGTTCTGTTCCTAGGGAACAGTGGTTCATCGATTGAAATACCGGGCAGGTGCGGCCCTGGCTGTTGACTCGGTGTAAGGACGCAGGCTCTTCCCGTGCGGATTCACACGCTCCCCACTTGATGTTTACCGGGAACTGCCGGTGTCTCGAGGCGTCGCGGGTGCCCCACGTCTCGCTTCCGAGACGTGGGTCCTCTTTCGTGGAGTCGGGCTGGGAGGAACAAAACGGGCCTTGTGGGTGGGTTGAGCCCACGGCTCAAAAGCGAGACATGGGACACCGCGCCTCCAGCGCAAGCTCTCGAACGCGTGGCCTGGGGGCTTGCTTTTCCGGGATCAATCTTATTGCGTATGCTAGAAAGTGCCGGGGTGTTACCGGAATACGCACGCATGCCGCAGATTAAAGTCCTCCCAGACCGCCTCTTTTCCGGCACCAACCGCTGGCTTGTCCTCATCGGCATCGCGAAGCTCTTCAAGGCGGTGCTGTTTGTCGCGCTCGGCATCGGTGCCCTGCACCTGGTTCACCGCGACCTGGTCTCACTGGTCACCCACTGGATCGTTGACCTGCGCTTTGATCCGGAAAGCCGCTTTGTCAATCGCATCCTGGAGAAGATCTCGCTAATCAGCCCTCACCGGCTGCGCATGATCTCGGCCGGAATCTTCTGCTACGCAGCGCTCGATGTGCTCGAGGGCGTAGGGCTGGTGCTGGGGAAGGGCTGGGCCGAGTACCTGACGCTGCTCGTCACGGCATCCTTTCTTCCTTGGGAATTCTTCGAAATCCTGCGCAGGCCAAACTGGCCCAAGGTGATCTTCACGATGTTGAACATCGCCGTCGTGATCTACCTGGGAGCCTACCTCCAGAAGAGGCTTCGGGAGCGAGCCGCTGCCCTGCAAACAGAAACGCAAATGCAGTAGACGCTCGTCCATATCGCTGCACTCGTCTGCTCGGCCGATCCCAACCGCCAAAGAGACCGTTCATTTGCAATTGATCTCTGTTTTGCACAGGCCTTCCACCGATTTCTATCTTTGGTAATGCGCGTTATAGGAAAGCCGCGCATTAGGCATTTGCGATCCGCAATCTCTTCGTTACTCTGTGGTCGAAAGTGGTTAAAAATGGAGGAAAGGGGTTGCATCCTCCTAACGCTCAGCGCACAATCACCCCGGTAGTAGTTGATCCGATGAAACGAGGCTGACTCGGGAATGTATCGCGGCAATCATCCAGCCCGGGTCGATGAGAAAGGCCGGTTGAAGCTTCCGGCGGAGTTCAAGCGGCAGATCGACGAACAGTATGGTGCGCAGAAGGATGTCCTCTTCTACATCACCAGCAAGGATGGCAAAGTCGCCGAGATCCACCCCATGCCGGAGTGGGAGAAGTTCGAAGCAAAGCTGGCTGCCATACCCAGCTTCAATCCGGCGAAGAAGAAGCTTTTGGATCGGCTGAACTATTTCGGGCAGGTGGCGAAGATGGACGAGCAGGGCCGGGTACTGGTGCCGCAGATCCTGCGGGAGCAGGCCAAGGTGACAGGGGACGTGGTGGTCTTCGGGATGCAGAACTATCTCGAAGTCGCCAACCACGAAAGCTTCCGGCAGAACATGGAAGCAAATCCTCTGACCGAGGACGACCAACAGGCGCTGGCAGGGTTTGGATTGTAAGCGAAGCGGGAAAGGCCTCGAGGGGTCGGGCATATGCAGGAGCAGGGTGAGCGGCATGTGCCAGTTCTTTGGAACGAAGCGATTGAGTATTTAGCGGTGCGCCGGGGCGGCACGTACGTGGACTGCACGCTTGGTTTTGCGGGGCACGCCAGTGCGATAGCCAAGGCGCTTGGTGGCGAGGGTCACCTGATCGGTTTTGATCGGGACCCGGAGGCGCTGGAGCTGGCACGGACCAGGCTGGATGCGCTGGCCGGTGAACTGGGTGCGGCGATGCCGAGATACACGCTGCACCATGCGGAGTTCAGCCGGGCAGCGGAGTTTGTGCAGCCAGGTGAGGCAGACGGGATACTGGCGGACTTTGGCACCAGTTCCATGCACCTGGACCAGGCGCACCGGGGTTTTAGTTTTCAGGCAGATGGACCTCTTGACATGCGGATGAACCCGCACAGGGGCCAGACAGCCGAACAAGTGGTAAATCAGGCGGACGAAAACGATCTCGCCAACCTGATTTACGAACTCGGAGAGGAAAGGAGGTCGCGGAGAATCGCCAGAGCCATTGTGAGGGCCCGGCCAATACATACGACGGCGCAGTTAGCCCAAGTAGTAAAGGCTGCGGCCCCAACAATGAAAGGTCCAAAAGGGCAGAAGGGCATTCATCCGGCGACACGCACATTCCAGGCTCTCCGGATTCATGTGAATAGCGAGTTGGAAGAGATCCAGGCGCTGCTCGAAAGCGCGCCGGCGTTGTTGAAGGGCGGGGGACGCCTCGTGGTGATCGCATTCCACTCCCTCGAAGACCGACTGGCGAAGGATGCGTTTCGTGACGCACGCGATGCGGGGATCTACGACGTGTTAACTCGTAAGCCGGTGACGGCGAGCGAGGAAGAAGTGCAGAGAAACCCGCGAAGTCGCAGTGCGAAGCTGCGGGCAGCGGAAAAGATTGCACCGCCGAAGGCGGAAAGGATTGCGGTCCCGCAGCTGAAAGCGCGGGGCTGAACAAGGATCGGGCCAGGTTGTCCTGCCGAATAAAGGCGAAAGAAAAATCCGCGTAGGACCAACCGCGTACCACCCCCTTCCATACACAGCGACCTGGCCCGGTCGCTCGGCAGGGAAGAAAAGATCAGGGACGAGAAACAGAACCAAGAGGGTGCAGTATGGCGACGCAGGCGCTGGCAGAAATCTTCGGCATGGCACGGGAAGCAGGCAGCACCGTGGCCGCTGTCACAAACAATGGCTCGCGATGGATGGCGGAGCAGCGCGCGCGACGCGGCGCCACGCCCGAGGTCTTCTTCACCAAGCGCATGGATAACTCGCGCCTCGTCAAGGCCCAGTGCCCGGTGCGCCGGCGCGAGATGAAGTCGTTTGCAACGGCCATGGCCATGTTGTTTACGCTCATCATGTTTTACGGCTGGCAGCATTACCAGTCGATCCAGTCCGGCTACCACGTCGAAGCAGAGAAACAGCAACTGTCACAGTTACAGGAGCAGAACCGTGAACTGCGCCTGAGCGAAGCACAGCTGAGCGACCCGGCGAGGATCGACAGAATGGCCCGCCAGATGGGACTGCAGCAGCCGCTGCCCGGGCAGGTGGTACGGCCCGATGGCGGTGCCATTGCCGAGGGTACTGCGATGGCCGAAGCGCGGCCGTTCAGGATCGGGCGGTAGGCCCCATGTCTTAAGGCGAGACATGGGGCACCCGGTCTCGCTGGATGCAGCAAGAGCCTGCGTGGCTTAGATTGGCTGTATGTCTCCTGACTCGAACTCGCTTTGCCGCATGCTTCTGCCTGAACTCGAAGCCGAACTTGCCAAAACTCGCAAGATGCTTGCGCACGTCCCGGACGGCCACAACGACTTCAAGTCTGCTGAAAAATCCATGCTGCTGAGCCGGCTTGCAGGGCACACGGCAGAGCTGGCCGGTACCCTGGCCGTCATCCTCACGACACCCTACATCGATATGGGAACGCCTTCTGACCCGCGCAGGATTCTTCGCATGGACACCAGGGCGAAGCTGCTCGACGAGTATGACGATCTGGCCAGCAAGGCACTCGCAGCCCTGAAGCAGAGCACCGATGCAGCGCTTGGGGAGACATGGACAGCAGCGCGCAAAGGGCAGCAGGTTTTCTCCGGCACACGTTACACGGCCTATCGAAACATGGCGTTGAACCACATGATCCATCACCGCGCACAGCTGGGCGTGTATCTTCGGCTGCTCGGTTATCCCGTTCCCGCTACGTTTGGTCCGACTGCCGATGAGCCGGCCTGAGTTTTCTGTTGTAGACCACATGCTTGGTGGCGCAACCAAGTGAACCGCTCGCCCGATTGCTGGCACCCATGATGAAGCCGTTCTCTTTCGCGCACGCACCGGGCTCTGCTCCGAGAGTCGCCTCGAATATCGCGACGCCGATGCAGCGACTCCGTGTGTTCCTCGTCATCGCGATCTTCGCCGGGTGGGCGGCGCTGATCGCAGGCAGGCTTTTCTGGCTGCAGGTGGTCAAGAACCCGGAGTGGGTTGCGCGCGCCGCCCAGCAGCAGCAGCGCACCTTCCAGGTCGCGCCACGACGCGGAGTGTTGTACGACCGCAATCTGCACGAGCTGGCAATGACTGTATCGGTCGACTCGATCTACGCAGTCCCGGGCGAGATCCCCGCGCAGTCCCGGCCGGAGCTGGCAGATGCGCTCTCGCGGGTGCTCCATACCGACCCGGCAGACAGGTTCACCGAGCCCGCGGAAATCCTGAAGCGAATCAACAGCTCGCGCTACTTTACATGGATCGCGCGCAAGCAGGACCCTCATGTCATCGAGGCCATTCGTGCGCAGCATTTGAAGGGCGTGTACTTCCAGAAGGAGTTCAAGCGCTTCTACCCGGAGAATGATATCGCCGCGCAGGTGCTGGGCTATGTCGGCGTCGATGACAACGGGCTGGGCGGCGTGGAACAGCGCTACGACCACGAGCTGCACGGCGAACCAGGCCGCATGCTGACGGCGCTCGATGCGCGGCGGCATGTACTTGAGTCGGTCGAGCGCGATCCAGAACCTGGCGCGAACATGGTATTGACGCTCGACGCCAATATCCAGTTCATGGCGGAGCAGGCGCTCGACCACGCCATGGAGCGGGTCAAGCCGCTCAACGGGACGATTGTGGTCCAGGACCCGCATACCGGGCAGATCCTGGCGCTGGCGATCCGGCCAACGTTTAATCCCAATGATGTAAAGCACACGTCCTTCGAACTACTGCGGGACCATGCCGTGAGCGACGTATACGAGCCTGGCTCGACCTTCAAGCTGGTGACCTACTCGGCTGCATTGGACCAGCATGTCACTACGCCTGAGCAGAAGATTGATTGCGAAGGCGGCAGGATTGTGGTCGCCGGGCGCACCGTGCACGATGATCAATACAACGGCGTGCTGACCACCGCGCGAGCACTGGAAGAGTCGAGCGACGTTGCGGCGATCAAGCTCGCGGAGCGCATGGGCAAGGACACGTTCTACTCCTACATCCATGCGTACGGCTTTGGGCAGCGTACCGGCCTGGAGCTGCCGGGCGAAACACGCGGCTTGCTGAAGCCGCCCGAGCGCTGGCAGCCGACCACGATCGGTTCGATACCCATGGGACAGGAGATCGCGGTGACACCGATCCAGCTGGTCACCATGGCGAGCACCATCGCCAATGGCGGCATGTACCTGGCGCCGCATATCGTGCTGCGCTCGACCGACAAGGTGCGGGGCAATCCCGGGCTTCTGCCCTCTACCTTTCACCCGAATGATGAGCTGCCGAGTCCCCTGCCCGCGGGTTCGCACCGCGTGATCAGCACCATGGCTTCAGGCCAGATGCGCAAGCTTATGGAGGGCGTGGTGCTGAATGGAACCGGCCGCTCGGCGCAGCTCAACGGCTACAGCGCCGGTGGGAAGACCGGCACCGCGCAGAAGATCGATGTGCGCACGCATACCTATTCCAAGACGAAGTATGTCGCTTCGTTTGTCGGCTTCGCTCCTATCAACAACCCTGCCGTCACGATCGCGGTAATCGTTGACTCGCCGACCGAGGGCGGCCACCACGGCGCGCAGGCTAGCGCCCCGGTCTTCCAGGAGCTGGCGCAGCAGGTGCTCGAGTACCTGGGCGTGCCGCATGATCAGCCGCTGAAAACCGCGGCGGAAGTGGCCGCGACGCAGAAATTGGCAGAGCATGAAGAGCTGCCGGGAGATAGCGGCGACCTGAATGCGCTCTTTGGCGACGTGAACGACCTGCCGGCGGATGACCCGCTGCGTAAGCCGCTCGCCCCCGCAGAGATAGCCGGTGTGGGAGCGGGTTCGGCGGACGAGCAGGCAGCAGCAGCGGGTGTGCCGGCTGGCACGGTTGGCACTGCCGGGCCGGGCCTTGGCGAGGGAGAGACAGCGACACGCCGGCCAGCGCCGGCCGGGCATGCGGATGAGGGGGACATGCGTGATGCCGCTGCGCCGCTGCCTGATCCATCCGCCGCGCAGCCAGGCAGGAGCGTAATGCTGGCTGCCGGGCGGGATGTTACCGTGCCTGACTTCGCCGGGTCGACAGTACGTGCGGCAACCGAGGAGGCCGGCCTGGTAGGTCTGGGCGTGCAGGTAATCGGCAGCGGCCTGGCGCGCGACCAGGCGCCGGCGCCCGGGCGGAGAGTGCCCGCCGGGACAGAGATCGTGGTGCGGTTCAAGCGGTAGAGCGCAGGTGAGAAAGCAGATCCTTCGGCTACGCTCAGGATGACAGCCGGCTTCTGGGTTATCCGCGTTCCACGCGCAGCAGCCATGATTCCACGCGCGGCAGCCATGCGCCACCTCTCGTTCACAATAGCGGTGTCATCCTGAGCGTAGCCGAAGGACCTGCGGTTGCACTTCAGCGCGCGCCGGGCGTAAGTCCGTATGCGCCATCTCCCAATCTCTCCCCGCCGTGTCATCCTCAGCGAAGCCGAAGGACCTGCTTCAAGCGCACGACGGGCTCCGCCAGGCAGACAGAAGCGACCTACGGTCGGCAACGCTTTACCATCGAGACAGCCTTTATGCGACTGGAACAGATCCTCTACGAAGTACAGGTCTTACGGCGCGCCGGCCCGGCCAACGCTGAAGTCCGCACGGTTGAATACGACTCCCGCGAAGCAGGCAAGGGCTCGCTGTTTGTCGCTATGCGCGGCGGCACGGCCGACGGCTCGCGCTTTATCGACGCGGCCATCCAGGCTGGCGCCGTGGCAGTCGTCACCGACGCGGCAGAGGAGTTCGCAGCCTTGTCCGAACGCCATCCGCGTGTGCCGTTCGTGCTGGTGCCGCATGGCCGTCGTGCCCTGGCAAAGCTTGCGGCGAACCTCTACAACCATCCGGAAGAGCAACTCGCACTCACGGGCGTCACCGGCACCAACGGCAAGACAACGACTGCGTTTCTGCTGGACGCCATGCTGCGCGCCGCCGGCCGCTCCACGGTGCTGGTCGGCACCATCGAATACCATGTCGCGGGCGACGTGCGTCCCTCGCCGCACACCACGCCGGAGAGTCGCGACTTACTCCGGCTGTTCGCGGAAGGCGCGGTGCTGGGGGCGACCGAGGCGGTCATGGAGGTGAGCTCGCATGCGCTGGCGCAGGGCCGCGTCCACGGCTTGCCCTATGACGTGGCCATCTACACCAATCTCACCCGCGATCACCTCGATTATCACCAGACGATGGCGCAGTACTTTGCTGCGAAACGCGCGCTGTTCGATGGCACGCTTGGCACACCACCGCGCGTCGCGGTTATCAACGTCGAAGACGATCACGGGCTCGAGCTGGCGTTGCGTGCGCGCGAAGCGGGCGCAGAATTATTTTCATATGGACTGGGTGTTGGCGAGTTTCGCGCCGATGGCATCGTTGTCGAGTCGGCCGGAATGCGTTTCACGCTGCAATCTCCCTGGGGCGCGCAGGAGATTGTGTCGCGGCTGACTGGACGCGTCAATGTCCAGAACATGCTGGCCGCTGCTGCAGCCGGGCTGGCCCGCGGTCTGTCACTGGGCGAGATCGCGCGCGGCGCCGCGGCGCTGGCGCATGTGCCGGGCCGCTTTCAGACGGTGGATCGCGGGCAACCCTTTACCGTGGTAGTCGACTACGCACATACCGACGACGCCCTGCGCAACCTGCTGTCGGTTGCGCGGGAGTTTGCTGCTCCTCAAAACGGCCGCGTGCTGACGCTGTTTGGCTGCGGTGGCGACCGCGACCGCGCCAAGCGGCCGCTGATGGGCAAGGCGGCCGGCGCGGCGAGCGACCTATGCATGCTGACCAGTGATAACCCACGCGGTGAGGACCCCCAGGCTATTCTTCGCGAGGTGTTGCCGGGCCTGGAAGAAAGCGGCGTGCGCTTTCTTGTGGAGGTCGATCGCGCCCGGGCCATTCGTGCGTTGCTGGCCGAAGCACGGGAGCATGACATTGTGCTCCTCGCAGGCAAGGGCCACGAGAAGACACAGACGATTGGCACGGACAAGCTGCCGTTTGATGATGTGGACGTTGCGGCCGATGCGCTGGAAGCGCTTGGCTACAAGGCGGGTGCGCGATGAAGCCGACGCTGGCGCAATGTGCGGAGTGGATGAACGGCAACCTGTACGCGCCTTCTGAGACTCCCGCGCAGCGCTACCCGATTGACACGCCGACACTGGCGCCGGGCGAACTCTTCTTCGCCGTCTCGGACGATCGCTTCGACGCACATGGCTTTGTGCAACAGGCACTGTTACAGGGTGCGGCGGCGGCTGTTGTTGCGCGTGACAAGGTGGCGAAGGAAGAGTTTGCGTCGCTTCGGAACGCTCCGAGAATTGAAGTGGATGACCCGCTGCTCGCGCTGCAGCGGCTGGGCACGGCCGTGCGCAGCCACTGGCCCGGCACACTGATCGGACTCACCGGCAGCGCCGGCAAGACCACAACCAAGGAGATGATCGCGGCAGTACTTGCAGCCAAGCACACGGTCCTGAAGTCCGCGGGAAACCTGAATAACCATTTCGGCGTGCCACTGCAATTGCTGCGGCTTGAGCTGGAGCACAGCTACGCGGTCATAGAAATGGGTATGTCGAACGCGGGCGAAATCGCTTTGCTGGCCCGGCTGGCGGCGCCCGACTGGGGCGTGGTGACAAACGTCGGCATGGCGCATGCACAGAACTTCGCCGACGGAATCGAGGGCATAGCGCGCGCGAAACGGGAACTGATCGACGCCCTGCGGCCTGCTGACGGGATCGCTTTTCTAAACGCCGATGATCAGCGGGTGACGGCGTTCGCCGAGACGTTTGCCGGGCGCGTGGTACGAACCGGCGTAGAGGCAGATGCAGACGTTCGCGCCATCCGGGTTGAAGAGCAGGGAACAGCAGGATTGTCGCTGGAGGTAAGTGCCCGGGGCGAGCACGCAACAGTGCGGCTCCATTTCATGGGCGCGCATAACGCGAGCAACGCACTGCTGGCGCTTGCGGTAGGGCTTGAAGCTGGTGTTTCGCTCGAGACGGGTGCAGCTGCCCTCGCGCAGGTCGTGCCCGGCGACAAGCGTGGGGAGCTGCTGCAGCTTGTGGTCACGGGAGAGCATGCGGGCACCGCGCGGTTGATCAACGATTGCTATAACTCGAATCCTGCAGCGCTCTCCGCCATGATCGACACGCTAATGCAGCTGCCGGCTAGGCGGCACATCGTGGTCGCCGGCGAGATGCTGGAGCTTGGTCCGGAGACAGGCCCACTGCATGCAGCCTGTGGCGCGCGGGCCGCAAAGGCCGGTGCGGACTGGGTGATTGGCGTGCAGGGCGCGGCGCTGGCGCTGGCCGAGGAAGCCGCACGCTTCGGTATACCCTCGTTGTTCCTGCACAATGCGGAAGAAGCAGGCGCATGGCTCCAGCGCGAGTTACGCGGCGGCGATGCCGTGCTCGTGAAAGGCTCGCGTGGCGTGCGTCTCGAACGTGCCATCACCGTTCTGCTGGCCGGCGCACCCGCGGGCGATCCGCTTAATCTTGGTTAGGGAGACCGACTGCGCGCCTGGCGGTCACTTCGTTGCGCCTACGATGAACCGGCGTGACGCGTCTTTGCGGGTGCTTGCACTCCCAGCGAACACTATCCTCCCGTTGGTCGTCTTCCAGCGACGCTAAAGCCGACCAACGGAGGATCACGATGCTGACATAGCAAGCACCACGAGCACGAGCCACGAAGTGGCCGCCAGGCGCGCAGCCGGTTTGTGAGCAAGCAGTGGCAAGTGAGGAACAGCCGACGATCGAATCCGCGGGCAAGACGGTAAGATAAAGCCGCACGCCATTGCGAGAACCGTCTGCATGCGAACGCACTTGGGCGCCGCATCCCGTTTGGAGGCCCGTTGCTTTACTGGCTGCTGTACCAGAAGCTGTTCCCCTATGTTTCGCCGTTCCGCATCTTTCGCTATCTCACGTTTCGTACGGCCTTTGCCTCCCTCACCGCACTGCTGATCGCTCTCTTCATCGGCCCTTACGTGATTGAGAAGCTGCGCGAGTTCCAGATCAGCCAGTACATCCGGGAAGACGGGCCGCAGGCGCACCAGAAAAAAGCCGGCACGCCCACCATGGGCGGCGTGCTGATCTGTATCGCCATCCTGCTACCCACGCTGTTGTGGGCCGACCTCTCGAACCCATTCATCTGGCTGGTCATGCTGTCGACGTTCGGCTTTGGCGCCATCGGCTTTGCCGATGATTACATCAAGGTCGTGCACCGTCGCAACCTGGGCCTGACTGCCCGCGCCAAGTTGGGATACCAGGTGCTCGTCTCCACCGGCGTTGCGGTCGCGCTGGTCGCCATGCAAACCCAGGGCAGCTACTCAACCGACCTGGTCGTGCCCTTCCTCAAGCGCTTCCATCCGGCATTGTCCATTCCCATCCTGGCCGGCATCCCGCACCTGCACCTGCTGCTGTTCCTGCCCTTCATCGTCTTCACCGTGCTGGTCATCGTCTTCTCGAGCAATGCCGTCAACCTGACCGACGGGCTGGACGGACTGGCGATCGGCTGCACCATCATCGCCGCTGCCGCGCTGACTGTGCTCACCTACGTCAGCGGCCATGTTGTTTTCGCCGATTACCTCGAACTGCAGCGTATGCCGCTGATCAGCGAACTCACCATCTTCTGCGGCGCCATGGTCGGTGCGTCCATCGGCTTCCTCTGGTACAACGCACACCCTGCCGAGGTCTTCATGGGCGACGTCGGCTCGCTCGCGCTTGGCGGCGCGATCGGCACGGTCGCGGTCGCCATCAAGCAGGAGCTGCTGCTGCCCTTTATCGGCGGCATCTTCGTGCTGGAAGCCCTGTCGGTCATCCTGCAGGTGGGCTCGTACAAGCTGCGCAAGAAGCGCATATTCAAGATGGCGCCGCTGCACCATCACTTCGAACTGCAGGGCTGGTCTGAGTCGAAAGTGATCGCGCGCTTCTGGATCGGGGCGCTGGTGTTCGCGCTATTTGCGCTCACCACGTTGAAGCTGCGTTGACGTGAAGACCGGCTGCGCGCCTGGCGGTCACTTCGTGACTTGTGTCCGTGATGCTTCAGCCGGGGAGTGATCGCTATCCTCCCGTTGGTCGTCTCCTACTCAGCTGAAGACGACCAACGGGAGGATAGCAATCGCGGGAAAACGCCAAGCAGCACGAGTACAAGTCACGCCGATTCATCGTAGGCGCAACGAAGTGACCTCCAGGCGAGCAGCCGGTCTTACAATCGTGCTGAATGGGTGGGAGAAGGCTGATGGAGCTGAAGGGCAAACGCGTGCTGGTGGTAGGGCTGGGCCGGTCGGGGCTTGCGGCTGCGCTGTTCCTGCGCCGCCAGGGGGCGCAGGTCACGGTATCGGATGTACGCAGTGCGCAGGCTCTCGAAAAGGACATTCCCATGCTGCTGGAGGAGGGGATTGCCGTCGAAGCGGGCGGTCACGGGCTGCTCACCTTTCGGCGACAGGACCTGCTGGTTGTCAGCCCGGGGGTGCCGCTCGATACACCGGAAATCCGGCAGGTACGCGGCTTTGGCCAGACGATTATCGGCGAGGTGGAACTGGCTTCGCGTTTTCTGAAAGGGCACACGCTTGCAATTACAGGCTCGAATGGAAAGACAACGACGACGACTCTGTGCGGCGCGATCCTGACGGCTTCCGGCATGCCGACGCTGGTCGGCGGCAACATAGGGATCCCTGTGGTGGCGTTGACAGATGAGTCGCGGGAGAACGGCTGGAACGTGCTGGAACTTTCTTCGTTCCAACTGGAGACGATCGATACGTTCCGCGCGGAGATCGCGGTCCTGCTGAATATCACGCCCGACCACCTCGACCGACATGGTTCGTTCGACAACTATCGGCTGGCCAAGGAGCGCATCTTCGCCAACCAGACCGCGGCGGATTTCCTGGTCTTGAACGCCGATGACGAGGTCGCTTCGCGGGCTGCGGCCCGTGCGCGCAGCCAGGTGTACTGGTTCTCGCGCACCCGCGTGGTACGCCAGGGCGCCTTCGTGCTGAATGACATCGTGATGTTTCGCGCCTCGGAGCAGTCGGCCGCCGAGCCCATCGTGCCGGTCGCCTCGATCCCTCTGAAGGGCACGCACAATCTTGAGAATGTGCTCGCAGCCGTAGCGGCCGCCAGGCTTGCCGGCGTGGCCGCAGAAGTGATTCGCGAAACGGTCGAGGGGTTCCACGCCGTCGAGCACCGGCTGGAGTTTGTGGCGAAGGTCGATGGCGTGGACTACTACAACGATTCCAAGGCGACGAACGTCGATGCTGCGGCCAAGGCCGTGGCCTCGTTTGCCGGGGGCATCCACCTGATCCTGGGTGGCAAGGACAAGGATTCCGATTATCGGCTGCTGGGCCCGCTGCTGGCCGGGCGCGTGCGCGCCGTGTACACGGTGGGCACTGCGGCTGAGAAGATTGAGTCGCACCTGCACGGGGCCGTAACGGTGCGCCGCGCCGGCACCATCGATGTAGCAATTGAGCAGGCGGCCGCGGTCGCCGAGCCCGGCGATACCGTGCTGCTGGCGCCAGCCTGCTCGTCGTTCGACCAGTTCAGCGACTACGAGCAGCGCGGCCAGCACTTCAAAGAACTGGTGCGGGCGCGCTCGCAGCGAGCCCAGTCCAGGCAGCCCGCTGCCTGGCAGAGCGCCTGACGCATGGCCAAGCGGGTCGGCGTTGATAAGTGGATCTTCTGCATCACGCTGCTCTTGGTCGTCGCCGGGCTGCTCATGATCTTCAGCGCATCAGCAGTGATGGCCAGCGCACGCTATGGTTCGGCGTACAGCTTTGTCATGCGGCAGGCGATCTGGGCCGTCGCCGGGCTACTGGCGATGTGGGTGCTGATGCATGTGGATTACCGCAAGCTGAATAACCCCGCAGTGGTCTTCCCCGCAGTGGCCGTCACCATCATCCTGCTGGTCGGCGCGTTCTTCGGGCATGACTCGCACGGGGCACATCGCTGGATCCGGATCGGCCCCATGCAGTTTCAGCCGTCGGAGTTGGCCAAGCCCGCGCTGGTGCTGTTTCTTGCCTGGTGGCTGCAGGACCGCATGAGCCGTATCGAGAACCTGCGCGAAACGATCCTTCCTGCCGTAGTGCCCAGCCTGCTTTTCGTCCTGCTGATTGTGAAGGAGCCTGACCTCGGCACAGCCATGGTGTGCGCCGCGGTAACGGCGCTGCTGCTGTATCTCGCGGGGATGAACTTCAAGTACCTGTGGTACGCGCTGCTGCTCGCGATCGTGCCGTTGTACTTCCTGCTGTTCCGGGTCAAGTTCCGGCGCGACCGTATCTTCGCGTTTCTCAATCCCGATGCTGATCCGCTGGGCAAGGGCTTTCACATCATCCAGTCATTGATCGCGGTGGGCACAGGCGGGTTCCACGGCGTGGGCTACATGGAGGGCCGGCAGAAGCTGTTCTACCTGCCCGAGCCGCACACCGATTACATCTTCGCGAACATCGCCGAAGAACTGGGCCTGCTGGGCGCGCTATGCATCCTGGCGCTGTTCGTCAGCTTCGGCTACAGAGGGATCCGCGCGGCGATCTTGTCGACCGATCCCTTCGCGCGTTTCCTCGCCTTCGGCATCACGTCGACCGTGCTGATCCAGGCATTTTTCAACATCAGCGTGGTGATCGCGCTGCTGCCGACCAAGGGCATTACGCTGCCATTCGTTTCGTATGGGGGCACGTCACTGTTCATCACGCTCGCGTCCGTCGGTGTCCTGCTCAACATCACCCGCGAGCTCGAATGAGTGCTACGCGCACGGCGAGCGGCGCTTCGCACTACGTGGCACCTGATCGGTTCTGTTGCGAGAGGCCCTAGGAAATGAGAGGTGACGTTGTTTGAGTTAGGGAGCAGCGATGAAAAGCACTGAATCAATCCGCGTGCTCGTCGCCGGCGGTGGCACAGGCGGGCACATCATTCCGGCGCTGGCCATTGCCGACGCGCTCCGTGCTGGACCAGGCGGCGCGGAGCTGCTGTTCCTCGGAACCCCGCGCGGGCTCGAGTCTACGCTCGTTCCAAAGGCAGGCTACCGGCTGGAGCTGATCGAGGTCGGCCAGCTGAAGAATGTCAGTCTTGCGACGCGCGCGCGTACCCTGCTCGACCTGCCCCTCGCCGTACTGAAGGCTCGCACTTTGCTGCGCAGCTTTCGTCCGGATGTGGTGGTTGGCGTCGGCGGCTATGCTTCCGGGCCGGCGATGGCAGCCGCCATCCTTGCCGGGGTGCCGACGCTTGCGTTTGAGCCGAACGCCGCGCCGGGGCTGGCTAACCGTCTCGTTGGGAAACGAGTTTCAGCGGCAGCGGTCAACTTCGCCCCCGCCGCGCGGTTTTTCCGCAATGCGCAGGTCACAGGAATCCCTGTGCGTGAAGCCTTCTTTGCGCTCCCTGAGAAGTCGCCCGGGAGCCCGCCGCACTTGCTGGTCTTCGGCGGCAGTCAGGGAGCCAGAGTGCTCAACCAGATCATGCCCCGAATTTTGCCAGCGCTGCTTGACGCTCTCCCCTCGCTGACCGTACTGCACCAGGCCGGGGCGCGTGCCGCGGAGGAGACGCGGGCCGCCTTTGCCGCAGCGGGTGCGGACTCCCGCCGCTGGACGGTCAGCGCGTTTCTCGACGATATGCCGCTGCGCTTTGCCGCGGCGGACCTGGTGCTCGCCCGCTCGGGCGCTAGTACGGTCGCCGAGTTGTGCGCGGCAGGGAAGCCGTCGCTGCTGGTGCCGTTTCCCCTGGCAGCGGATGACCACCAGCGCCGCAATGCCGAGGTGCTGGTGGACCAGGGAGCAGCGTCTGTGCTGATCGAAGCGGAGTTGACGCCGGAGCGGCTGCTTGCCGAGTTGCTGCGGCTGCTCGGCGACCGGGGTGCGCTGGAGCGCATGGCGCAGCGGGCGCGTGCGCTAGCCCGCCAGGACGCGAGTGATGTGATTGCAGGCATGGTGCGGGCGTTATGGAAGGGTTGAGGCCGTGGCGGAAGCCCAAAGCAGATCCTTCAGCTACGCCAGGATGACCCCTTGGCTTGGGTGAGGAGGCCTGGCTTGGGTGAGCTCAAGCGCAATCGCAGGTCCTCCCACTCCGTTCAGGAGTGACCGGGTCTGGGACGGGATCCATGCGGGGACTGCAACGAGGCCCTGCCGGAAATCACAAAGGGCGACGCTGGTTCGCGTCGCCCTTTGCTGTGTACACCAGCCTCACAGGATACCCGTGAGGCCGTTTCGCGAAACTTAGCGATGCCCACCGCCGCCCCCGCCGTGGAAGCCGCCACCGCCCCCACCGCCATGGAAGCCGCCACCACCACCGCCGCCATGGAAGCCACCACCACCGTAGCCCCCAGCATGGCCGCCAGCAAACCCGCTCGCGCCGCCAGAGTGGAAACCACCCCCGCCTACCGTGCCGCCGCCGTGGAACCCACCGCCGCCCACAGTGCCACCACCGCGGAAGCCGCTGGCTCCACCGTATCCACCACCCCGGTAGCCACCAACCCCGCCACCATACCCTGCACGTCCATAGCCGCCGTACCCACCGCGTCCGTAGCCGCCGTAGCCGTACCCGCCGCGCCCATACCCGTAGCCACCAAACCCGCGTCCGAAGCCACCGTAGCCGTAACCAATCCGCCCAAAGCCGTAGCCCCAGCCGCGCCCATAGTAGCCGTGGAACCAGGGACCGGCGCCGATAAACAGCCCGCCCAGGAACCAGTCCGCGCCGTAGTAGCCGTAGGGCGCGCAGGCATAGGGAGCGTAGCCGTAGTAGCCATAGGTGCAGACCGGGGCCAGCGCTTCGTAGCCGTAGCCGGGATAATCCACATCAGGACCGATGCCGATCCCGACCGCTACCTGGGCATCAGCAGCGCGAGGCGCCAGCGCGAGGGGGATTGCCATCAGGGCGGATAGTCCAACTGCACGTAGAATGTTTTTCATCTCAATCCTCCTCATCCGACGGAAAGGGAACGTGCGCCTCTCGCTTCGGATGTTGTCCTGGCATCGCTTCCTGCGGAAGGCCGGACTGTCTGTTAGAACACAGCTTCCCCGAGCAAGTTGCGCCGCGCTTTTCGGCGGAAGCATGATCGCAAATCCGCTCCCGTGCAAGAGAGCCCTGCGAGGCAACGCGCGCGTACTGGGCACCCCGTGGCCAAACCCCCCTTCCGCCCTGCGCAACAGCGGCGTCATCTCTGGCCCGATGCGGTAGTCTGCAGGAACACCATGTTTGCCAAGGCGCAACGCGTTCACTTCATCGGCATCGGCGGGATTGGGATGAGCGGCATCGCCGAAATCCTGCTGACGCTGGGCTACTCGGTCTCCGGATCTGACCTGCGGCATACGGCTGTCACGGAACGGCTCCAGGGCCTGGGTGCGAGCATCTTTGAGGGCCACGCGCCGGTCAATGTCGTCGGCGCAGGCGTTGTGGTGGCCAGTTCGGCGATCGATGAGGAGAACCCCGAAGTCCTCGAGTCGCGCCGGCGCAAAATCCCGGTCATCCAGCGGGCCGAAATGCTGGCCGAGCTGATGCGCCTCAAGTACGGCATCGCCATCGCCGGCATGCACGGCAAGACGACCACTACCTCCATGATTGCCAGTGTTCTCAGCGCGGGCGGCCTCGATCCAACCCTGGTTGTCGGCGGCCGCGTAGACACGCTGGGTTCGAATGCGCGACTCGGCAAGAGCCAGTACCTGGTGGCCGAAGCAGACGAGAGCGACCGCTCCTTTCTGAAGCTGTCGCCGATTCTCGCGGTTGTGACCAACCTCGATCGCGACCATATGGACTGCTACCGCGACATGGAGGACGTGGAAAATGCGTTTGTCGACTTCATGGACCGGGTGCCGTTCTACGGCGCGGTCGTGGCCTGCTGCGATAACCCGCGGCTGAGCCGGCTGCTGCCCCGGGTGCGGCGCCGTGTGTTTACCTACGGCACCAGCGCCGAAGCGGATTACGTGGTCAGGCTGTTGCCGCAGGGCACGCCCGGACACACGGGCCGAGACCCAGGCGCGACAGACATGCCGGTGCGGTCGCGTTTTGAGGTGGTCGTCGATGGCCTGGTGCTCGGCCCCTTCGCACTGCTGGTTCCGGGACTGCACAATGTTCTGAATGCTGCCGCCGCGGTCGCGATTGCCCACCAGCTGGAGGTTGCGCCTGCCGACATCGTGACCGGCCTGCGGCAATTTCGCGGCGTCGATCGTCGCTTCCAGAACAAGGGTTCCGTGCGCGGGGTCACGGTGGTCGATGATTATGGCCACCACCCTACCGAGATCCAGGCGACGCTGCGTGCCGCGCACGATTGCGGCTATGGGCGGGTCCATGTCATTTTCCAGCCGCATCGCTATACCCGCACCCGTGACCTGATGGAGGAGTTTGCCTCTGCCTTCACGGGCGCTGCTTCGGTCGAAGTGCTCGACATCTACCCGGCCAGCGAGCAGCCGATTCCCGGGATCGATGCCGCGGCCCTGGTAGGGGCAGCCGCGCAGCCTGGCATGCGCCACGCGCCGAGCTTTGCCGAGGCGGCGGAGCGGGTTGCGGCCCTCGCGCAGGATGGCGATGTGGTGCTGACGCTGGGAGCCGGCAACGTCTCCCAGGTGGCCGCGCTGGTGCTGGCTGCGCTTGCCAGGCCAGCCCACCTGCCGGAAAATCCGCAGGCTCCGGAAGCAGGGAGGCAGCGCCAGTCTGCCATTGCGAGCACCCTGGCCGGCCAGCCGGTGTATTGAAGGACGTTACCAGGGTGGCTCGCGCGGGTACTTATTGCATAGCGGCTATGGCAGCAAAGCCGCGCGCCCAGGCTATAGTCAGGATGGCGATTCTCACGACCTGGCTCGGGCGTGGCAAAACTGAACACCAACTCATGGACGGCGCGCTCCCCGGACCGCCCGGCAGCTTCCTCAGCCGTGCAGGACCTGCTGGACGACGAGGACGACGCATTTCTGCGGCCCGCCGCGCCGGCTCTTCCCCGACGGAAGTCGCGGGCCGCTGCGTCCGGCAACGCCCCTGAGCTGGTGCCCAATTACGCATCGCAGCAGGAGGCAGAAGCCTTCATGCGCGGCCGTCGCCGCCTGCCCCCACGCCGGGGCGGCCGCCTGCGCGGCTTGCTGCAGACCCGCACCGGGCGCATCCTTATAGTGGCCCTGCTTCTGGTACTGCTCGCTGCGTTGGCCGCTGGCGCCTGGGCTGTGCGCTCTTTTCTACGGCACGATCCCCACTTTCGCATCGATTCCTCGGCCTCAATCGAGGCGACCGGCATCACCGAGCTGAGCCGGTCCGAGCTGGTAAACGTGTTCGGCTCAGACATCGGGCGCAACATCTTTTTCGTTCCGCTGGCACGCCGCGAAGCCGCGCTGGAAGCGCAGCCATGGGTGCGCCACGCTACGGTCATGCGGCTGCTGCCCCATACCCTGCGCGTCACGATTGTGGAACGGGTACCGATCGCCTTTGTACGCATCGGGCACCAGATTGGACTGATCGACGCAGATGGCGTCCTGCTGAACATGGCACCCGGGACCCTGGCCGCCAGGCACTATTCCTTCCCGGTAGTGGTCGGGATCGATCCGGCAAGTCCCGCGCCGGCGCGGGCGGAACGAATGCGGCTGTACCAGCGGTTCGTTGCGGCACTCGATGCGGGCAGCGACCCGAAGATCTCGCCCCAGCTCAGCGAAGTCGACCTCGCCGATCTGGATGACGTGCGCGCAGTGGTTCCAGCGCAGGGAAGCGACCTGCTACTGCATTTTGGCAACAGTGACTACCTCGAGCGCTACCACTCGTACCAGGAGCACCTGGCCGAGTGGCGGCAGCAGTACCCTAACCTGAGCGCGGTCGACCTGCGCTACGACCGGCAAGTTGTGCTGAAGATGGCGGACGCGGCCCAGGCAGATGAAGACGCCGAGGCCAGGCAGCAGGCCGGGGCCGCCGCACGGAAAGAAGCGCCCGTCCCTGCCCGGCACACGGGGAAGCCGGCAACAGCCGCCCATACGTTGCACCCGGCTGCTGGTGGGCACCCGGCTGCGAAGCCTGCGCATCGCCCGGCAAATACAGCGCGCGTCTGGTACAGCGAAAGCCGCGGGCCACACGGCGTCATCCGCTGGGTGCCCCATTACTTTAACCAGGGGAGAGCGCGATGACGCCCAGGCCGGAAGCGGTGCTCGCGGTACTTGACGTCGGCAGCGCCAGGACGCGGATGCTGGTGGCCGAGCTGCACGAAGGCTCATTACGCTACCGCGGGCACGGCATCGCGGACAGCGCAGGCATGCGCCGCGGCATCATCGCTGACCTCAAGCCGGCGACCGAGGCGATCAACCAGGCATCGGTGATGGCGGAAGCCTCAGCGCAGGCAGTGATTGAGCAATGCGTGGCCGGGATCGGTGGCGCCCATGTGCGCGGCGTCAACTCGCAGGGCGGTATCGCGCTCGGCTCCAAGCTGCGGGAGATTACCCAGGAAGACGTCAGGGCGGCCGCGGATCGGGCCCGCGCCATCTCACTCCCCAGTGATCGCGAGGTGCTGCACCTGCTGCCGCGCCACTTCCTGCTCGACGAGGTACCTGGCATCCACGATCCGGTCGGCATGGTCGGTCACCAGCTGGAAGTTTCGCTCCACCTTGCCACCTGCTCGACCAGCGCCCACCAGAGCCTGGTTACCTGCTGTAACAAGGCCGGACTGCAGGTAACCGAGACGGTGTACGAAGCGCTGGCAGCGGCGGAGAGTTCGCTGTCGCCCGATGAGCGCGAGCTCGGCAGCTGCCTGATTGATATCGGCGCCAGCTCCACTGAACTGATTGTGTATTTCGAAGGGGCCGTTGTGTACACAACCGTGGTCCCGGTAGGTGGCGACCACTTCACCAATGATCTTGCCGTGGCTCACCACCTGAGCATCGCCGAGGCAGAGTACCTGAAGTGCCGCTACGGTCATGCGGTGGTGACAGCGATCTCGCAGGCGAGTGAAATCGAGTGGGAGGTCGAAGGGGGAGGGCAGACGCGTGGCAGCATCCGGCAGCGCGCCCTGGCGGAGATCCTGGAACCGCGGGCCCGGGAGCTGTTTGGCCTGATCCGCGAAGCCCTCCGTACCGGTGCCGTACTCGAAGCACTGGGCTCGGGTTGTGTGCTGGTGGGCGGCGGGTCACGGCTTGCCGGATTGCTCGACACCGCCGAGAGCATCCTGCGGGTGCCGGCGCGGATCGGCACACCGGTGCCGCTGTCGAGGATGCCAGGCGAGCTGCAGGACCCGGAGTTCGCGGTGCTGGTAGGGCTGATGCTGTACGCCCACAGGACCCAGGCGATGCGCGCCCAGCAGGAAGGAACGCTGCGAGCCAAGCTGCGGTCCATGTTTGCGGGAAGTATTTAGGAGTGCAGGTATTCGGGTTGGTAAGTCTCTGAGTTTCAGGCACCGAGGCTCGTGAGGAAGTTTTCAGGTTTTGAGGCAGGATCCAGGGCGCGGGAGCAGGCAGAGAGTGGCTATGTCCCGGGTTGCAACACGGGATAGAAACAAGGCAGGCAGGACCGTCGCAGGGCGGCCAGCAAAGGGGAATACGAGTGCGCGAGGAAGAGATGCGGATCCAGTATCACGATGAAGTCCCGAAGGGGGCAAAGATCAAGGTGATCGGTGTAGGCGGCGGCGGCGGCAACGCGGTGAACCGCATGATCGCGGCAAAGATGGAAGGCGTCGAGTTCATCGTCGCGAACACCGATGTGCAGGCGCTGCAGCTTTCCTCCGCGCCAGTCAAGCTGCAACTGGGAGTCAAGCTGACCAGCGGCCTTGGCGCCGGGGCGAATCCCGATGTGGGACGCCGCGCGGCACTGGAGGACTCGGAAAAGATTATCGAAGCACTGGAAGGCGCCGATATGGTCTTTGTCACCGCTGGGATGGGCGGTGGCACAGGAACCGGGGCAGCGCCGGTCATCGCGTCGCTAGCGAGCGAAATGGGCGCGCTCACTGTCGCGGTCGTGACCCGGCCATTCGGTTTTGAAGGGAAACGGCGTATGGCGCAGGCAGAGCGCGGCATGCAGGAGCTACTGGATTCGGTCGACACGATGATCGTAATTCCGAACGAGAAGTTGCTGGCCGTGGCGCAGGATGCCGGCTTCTTCGAGAGCTTTCGCGTGGCCGACGATGTGTTGCGGCAGGGCGTGCAGGGGATTTCAGACATCATCACGATCCCGGGGATCATCAACCGAGACTTCGCGGATGTGAAGACGACCGTGGATGGCATGGGCTACGCGGGGAGGGGTACGGACATGCAGGCTGGTGAGAATCGCGCGATCGCCGCTGCCCAGGCAGCCATGGCTTCGCCGCTGCTTGAGGATGGGGCGATCGATGGCGCCCGCGGTATCCTGATTAATATTTCTGGTTCGTCGTCGCTCAAGCTGAGCGAGGTCAATGCGGCTTCGACCCTGATCCAGAGCGCCGCGCATGAAGATGCCAACATCATCTTCGGGGCCGTTCTGGATGAAACGATGGGCGACGACGTAAAGATCACGGTGATCGCGACCGGGTTCCGCCAGAGTGGACCACCCCAGAAGGACCAGGCTGCGCTGAAGACTCCGGTAGCGGCCGCCAAGCCCGTGGCGAGCCCAGGCAGCCCGGCCAGCAAGCCTCGTTTCGCCAGCGAGATGGAGGACGAGGCGCAGCCGGCGAGCCTTGCGCCGTCGTCCCCGGGAGTCAGCGCCGGGAAGCACGACGGCCCCTCATTCACCAGGCAGGAGATATTCCTCGCCCGGGAAGAAGCTCCTTTCTTTACAGACACACCGCAGGCTGCACCCGCGGCTCCAGAGTCTCGGTGGGAGCCGGCTCGTGCCGCCGCGCCGCAGGCTGTGCCGGATTGGGGCGCGGGAGCGCCTTCAAGCTTTGAGGCTGAGCGTTCCCGGGAAGATGATCTGGAGATCCCGGCCTATCTGCGACGCGGAGGTAACTAGCGCAGCACGTTTTTCTGCCGCGGGAACAAAGCTTTGCTACAGTGAATTCAAAGCTCTTCCACAGCTTCTACTCATCATTCGGACTAGCCAAAGCCGAACTTCATACAGACTCACGATTCACGCTGGCTGGGTTTGTTTCGCTCCGGCCATACCAGCGCTTTCCGCCCGGAGCTCCCTCTCCGACGCAGACTTGAGAGCTACTTTTGATGAAACGATTTCTGCCGCTGCTCGTTGTTCTTGCCATCCTGCTGGCGCCGCTGCATAGCTATGCGACAGCCAGCACCAGGCACCACCGCGTCCGAACAGCCCACGTGCAGGAGAGTCCGCGTGCCCGGCGCCATCTGGCGTCGCTGCAGCATAGCCGGCGCGCGGTTGGCGGGCGCGTGGTATCGGTAGCCAGTTCCACCCGCCTGGTTCGCGGCCGCAATGGCCGCTTTCGGCGGGTTTCGGTCCGCCACCATTATGGCGAGGTGTTCACCGCTGATTCCTTCACCAACACTGATGTGGGTCAGGGCGACGTGACGACAGGGGAAGACCCAGTCGTTCGCCAGGCAGCGATCGATGCCCTGGGCAACATGTACGGCACAGTGGTCGCGATCAACCCCGACAATGGCCGCATCCTGGCCATGGTCAACCAAAAGCTTGCGCTATCCAGCGGCGCTGAGCCCTGCTCGACCATCAAAGTTTCCGTGGCCCTTGCAGCCTTGTCTGAGGGCATTATCACCAAGGACACGCCGGTCAACCTGGGCGGCCACTACTCGCTCGATTTAACCGAGGCACTGGCCCGCTCGGTGAACCCGTACTTCGAAGTACTGGGCCGCCGTCTTGGTTTCGAGCGGGTTCGCCACTACGCCAACGAGTTTGGCCTCGGCGAGCTGGCCGGGTACGACATCCCCAATGAGCAGCTGGGTGTGTACCCTTCGCAGCCGCTGCCAGACAGCAAGGGCGGCGTGGGACGCATGTGCTCCTTCGGCGAGGGTGTCTCGATGACCCCGCTACAGCTGGGCGCGCTGGTCTCCGCGATCGCGAACGGCGGTACGCTCTATTACCTGCAGCACCCGACCACGCAACAGGCGATCGCGGGCTACCAGCCGCGCATCAAGCGGACGCTGAACATCAAGAACCTGATCCCGGAGATTGAGCCGGGTATGGCGGGTGCGGTCGGCTACGGAACGGCACGCTCGCTACGCGCCTCGTTCAACCAGTTTCCGGTCATGGGCAAGACCGGCACCTGCTCGAATGACGGCACGCGGTTTGGCTGGTTCGCCAGCTTCGCCGATACGCAGCAGTATGGCCGCATTGTTACCGTGATCTTCCTTGAAGGTGGACGGGCCACCTTTGGTCCCAAGGCGGCGGAGCTGACCGGGCTCTTCTACAAGAACATGTGGGATCACAGCTACTTCGCTTCCCGCGAAGCAAGTGGGCTGCCCATGCCGGGGAATGCTTCGCGCTAGACGGCATCCTACTGCGAGACGCGCTGGCCGGCATCGAGTTGCTGGCTTGTGCTATCAGGAACAGCGGCTCCCGCCAGGCGGGAGCCGCGTTTCTGTCTCCAGGGGAAGCCGATGAAGATACTGACTGCTGCCGAGATGCGCGAAACCGATCGGGTCACGATCGAGAACTACGGCATTGATTCCGCGAAGTTGATGACCCACGCTGGCGAGGCAGTAGCCCGCTTCGTGCTGTCCCAGTATCCGGAGGCACGGCAGATCGTGGTGCTCTGTGGAAAGGGCAACAATGGCGGCGATGGCCTGATGGCTGCTTCGGCACTGGCCGATGCCGGGCGTAAGCCGCACATTCTGCTGCTGGGCCGCCCGGAGGACCTGAAGGGGGATCCGGCAGCAATGTTTCGCCGGTCGCAACCTGCCGTGCCATGTACCGCACTCAACTCGGAGGCGCAGCTGCACGAGGCCTCGCTCGCAAAGCTCTTCGCCGAGGCCGATCTCCTCCTCGACGCGATGGTCGGCACCGGGTTCAAACCGCCGCTAACCGGGCTTGCCGCCCAGGTGCGAGACCTGATCCAGCCTATGCCGACGCCAGTTGTCGCGGTCGATCTCCCGTCCGGCTGGGATGCTGACTCGCTTGCGTACGAGCCGGCCGAGGGGGCAGAGGCTGTCCGCGCAGACGCGGTCATCACCTTCACGTCGCCGAAGCTGGCACACGCCTTTGGCAACCTGACCGGATCGGCGGCTGCGCCAATCGTCATCGCCAGCATCGGCTCGCCGGATGACGCCATCGTGTCTACACAGAAGCTGCGCTGGGCCGGCGCCGCGAAGAAAATCACCGAAAAGCCTCGGCAGGCTGACGACAACAAGGGCCGGCATGGGCATGTTGTGCTCTTCGCCGGCGGCCCCGGCAAGGCAGGCGCGCCTTCGATGGCATCGCTCGCCGCGCTC
The DNA here is from genome assembly GCA_964243175.1 of uncultured Acidobacteriaceae bacterium. GTDB lineage: Bacteria > Acidobacteriota > Terriglobia > Terriglobales > Acidobacteriaceae > EB88. The sequence goes on along the minus strand of CAXTEW010000001.1, from coordinate 1,212 downwards.
CGGGCTGGTGCCGGCCTGGTCACGGCAGCCGTGCCTGCTTCCATTCTGAACAACGTGGCCCTGGTTGCCCCGGAACTGATGACCACAGCCCTGCCGGAGACAGCACAGGGGGATCTGGACCCGGTCTTCTTCAGCGGCGCGGCCGCGGGTGACAAGGCGCAGGACGGCTTGGGCGCGCTGCTGGTGAGGAAGACAGTGGTGGCTGCGGGGCCGGGACTCGGCGAAAGCGACAACGCCGCGGCACTGGTCCACGCACTGCTGGAGCGCGTCACGGTGCCACTGGTTCTCGATGCAGACGCCCTTAACCTGCTGGCGAAAGACATGCCGCGCTTCCGCAACCGTCCCCAGCGGGACGGGCAGCGTATCGTGTTGACGCCGCACCCGGGCGAAATGGCTCGGCTCGCCGGGATTTCTATTGCCGAAGTTCAGCGAGACCGCATCGGCCTCGCCCGCAGTTTCGCCGCCGAGTACAACGTCACCCTGGTCCTGAAAGGCTGGCGCACCCTGATCGCTCATCCGGACGGCATGGTCGGGGTCAACACAACAGGAAACCCAGGGCTCGCCAAGGGCGGCTCGGGCGATATGTTGACCGGGCTGATCGCGGCGATCATCGCGCAGTACCCACAGCAGCTCGACCTGGCCGTCGAGGCCGCGGTGTACCTGCACGGCCTGGCCGCCGATATCGCGGTGCGCGAGCAGGACGAGCATACTCTGCTGGTGACGGATGTGCTGTCAAACTTGTGGAAGGCATTTCGTTTCCGTACCGGGTCGAAAGACGGGTATGTTTGGTGGGAGGGTTTGCCGATATGACAGAGGGATTGGCTGCGCGCAAGCTGGAGTTTCGTACGGGAAGTGCGTCTGAGACGATCACCATCGGAGCCCAGCTGCTGGAAATCCTCGCGCCGCCGATCCTGCTCATCCTCACCGGCACGCTGGGCGCTGGCAAGACGACGCTGGTGAAGGGTATCGCCGAGGCGCTGGGCGCCGCTGACCCTGACGAGGTGACGAGCCCTACCTTTACCCTGGTGCATGAGTACGAAGGCGAGCGCGCGGGCAAGCCCGTGTCGCTCTACCACCTGGACCTGTACCGGCTTGAAACCGAGCGCCAGGTCGAGCAGCTGGGCATCGACGAACTGCTCGAGGAAGACTCGGGCGTGTTGGTGGAGTGGGGCGAGAAGTTTGCCTCCATCCAGCGCCGTGCCGCCGGCGAAA